>JAEUSO010000151.1 GCA_016788605.1 Candidatus Kapaibacterium sp.
GGGGAAAGAATGGCAACAATTAGTTGGAAGTTCCGCAGTTCAAAAAAGCCTGTTAAGGGAGTCGAACCCTTGGCCTTTTGCTTACGAGGCAAATGCTCTACCAACTGAGCTACGGAATCCCAATTTTTTGCCGTAACAAAAAATAAGATTGCAAAAATACGGGAAGTGGCAAGCGATGTCAAGCAATACGGTTAGTATATTTTACATCGGCTGGGTTTGCACTTCCCGAAGACGGTATTCAGTAATCGTTCGTACTGCAATGTAATTGCCAATCGTCGAGACCAAGAGATATGCAACTGGAAACACCTCGTTCGCAACTGTGTATCCAACAAGCAACGATACAACTATCTGTGCCGCGCCTAATCTCATCATGAGTACCGACGACGTTGATTGGGCAGCATCCCACAGTCGTTGTTCTGATTTTGCCAACGGTGAGCGGTATCCATAGAGTCCGTTGATAGAACGCGCAGGTCGTTTCCACATAATGAAACCGGCTATGACAAATACAATACCCGGCAGAACTGGCAAGAAATGAAACAGCGTTAAATCTTCCATCATACTAACTGCTCTGTGTAATAGAAATGCTTCACCGTTTCAGCTATGCCTTGTGCATCTAACTTGCAATCACGCCAGAGTTCATCCTGCGTACCATGTTGAATAAACTCATCTGCAATTCCGTGCATATATAGTTTCGGCGATTCGTGACCGAGTTTGGCAAGGTATTCTGCTACCGCAGAACCAAAGCCACCTTGAATTTGCCCGTCCTCCACAGTCAGAATATGAGAATACCGCGATGCAACAGCATCAAGCATAGCTGTATCTAACGGCTTCACGAACCGTGCATTGATTACAGCGACGGAAATCCCGTCTTGCTCTAACTTCTCCGCCGCTTCAAGCGATGGATACACTCTGTTTCCAAGTGCGAGTATCGCAACATCTTTACCATCACGCAGCGACTCCGATTCGCCCAGGGGTATGCTTTTCATTGGAGTGAGCGGCACACCGATACCGTTACCACGAGGGTAGCGTAGTGCGACCGGTCCGGCAGTGTACGTATGAATCGAAGAGTATAACATGTCACGAAGTTCCTGTTCATCCTTTGGTGCCATAACAACCATGCCTTGAATGATTCGCAGATAACCAATATCAAGAACGCCATGGTGTGTTGGTCCGTCTGCACCGACAAGACCAGCTCTGTCCATGGCAAACACGGTGTGCAGATGCTGAATAGCGCAATCGTGGGCTATCATATCAAAAGCTCGTTGCAAGAAGGATGAGTATATCGCACACACAGGAATAATTCCTTCCGTTGCCATACCTGCCGCCATTGTAACGGCGTGACCTTCAGCAATACCAACATCAATCACACGCTGCGGATGCGATTTCTGTACAATATCAATCCCAGTACCATCGGGCATTGCGGCAGTGATACCCACCACTTTGGGATTCGTGTTCATGATCTCTACCATAGCATCGCCAAATACTTTTTGGTACGTTGGTGGTAAAGGTTTTTCGGGAGCTTTCGCCAATGATTTCCCCGTACTTTTATCAATCTTGCCGATAGCATGAAGAAACTGTTTGTCTTGCTCCGCTGGCAAATACCCTTTCCCCTTTTGGGTCATTATGTGCAGCAGCACCGGACCTTGTATATCTTTGATCTGGTTCATAATACGGACAAGCTGATTCACATTATGCCCGTTGATTGGTCCGAAGTATTTGAATCCCAACGACTCAAACAACATTCCCGGTGTGATAACCGCCTTGAAGCCGTCTTCGATTTTGCCAACAGCGAAACGGATTCTGTCTCCGAAGTCGTTCATTTGACTCGCCATTTCCTTGAAGTTGTTCCGCAACTTCATCGCCGTCGGTTTTGTGAAGAGTTCGGTAAAGTAATTCGAGAGCGCCCATACGTTCGGTGCGATTGACATATTGTTGTCGTTCAAAACAACCATCATGTTACGTTTTTGCACGCCGCAGTTATTCATCGCTTCGTAGGCAAGTCCGCCTGTCATAGCGCCGTCGCCAATCACTGCTACAACTTTGAAGTCCTCGCCGATGATATCACGGGCGGTTGCAATACCAAGCGCGGCACTGATACTTGTTGTAGCATGACCTGCTCCGAAAACATCATACTCGCTCTCGCTGCGTTTCAAGAAACCGCTAAGACCATTGTACTGGCGAATCGTCCGTAGTGTATCGCGGCGTCCGGTAAGTATTTTATGAGGATAGCCCTGATGTCCGGTATCAATAACAATTTTATCTTTTGGTGTATTGAACACATAGTGTAATGCAACGGAAAGTTCGATAGTACCCAGCCCTGCGCCAAAGTGCCCGCCTATCCCGGTAATAGTGTCCACCATGAATTCTCGCACTTCATCTGCCACTTGGCGGAGTTCGGATTCAGGAAGTTTTCGCAGGTCTGCCGGAGAATCAATACCAAAGAGGTATTTGTATTCAAAATTATTCATCACACAAACGTTAAGATATTCTCAAGATGCCGCTCTAACACGGCACTCGCAAAATTAGTTGCGCCTATTGACGTAGGAGAATTGAAAATGCTGTTATATTAAATGCTAAGAATTGCAAAGTATTGCTAATTCATCAATGATATTGTGTTTGAAGCCATAGCTTCAGTGTCATTTCATGAATACTAGACACAGCTATTATAGTTCTTGTGTTCGCAAAATATCCTCTAAAGTTTCGCGGCGGCGGATAAGCGATGCTTCACCATTGTGTATCAGTACTTCGGCAGGACGCAAGCGTGAATTGTAATTGGAACTCATCGAAAAACCATACGCTCCGGCATTGTGCATACAAAGGATGTCGTCCTCGCGGATTTCAGCAATTTTTCTGTCCCAACCAAAGGTGTCGGTTTCGCAGATATATCCTACAACAGAATACACTCGGGGTGTGCCGTCGGGGTTGGAAATGTTCGTTATGTGATGATACGCATCGTAGAACATTGGTCGGATTAAGTGGTTCTGACCGCTATTCACGCCGGCAAAGAGCGTCGAGACGGTCTGTTTAATCACATTGGTTTTTACCAAAAAGTAGCCCGCTTCGCTGACAAGGAATTTGCCCGGCTCGAACCATATCTCCAATTCACGTCCGTACTCATTGCAGAAGTTCCGGAACGCCTCGCTCATTACTGCACCGAACTCCATCATGTTTGTTGAATAATCCCCTTCTTTGTACGGCACTTTGAAGCCGCTGCCAAAGTCAATGAACTCAAGATTCGGGAAACTGCGGGCTGTTTCAAATAATATCTCTGCTCCGCGAAGGAACGTGGCTGGGTCGAGAATATCAGAACCTGTGTGCATGTGTACACCAACGATATTCAGAGAATGATTCTCGACGATACGTAGTAAATGACGCAGTTGATAGACAGAAATCCCAAACTTTGAGTCAATATGCCCCACTTGAATATGAGGGTTACCGCCTGCTAAGATATGCGGATTGAACCGTACACAACACGGAACGGTATTTCCGTACCGATGACCAAATTTTTCCAACATGGAAAGGTCGTCAATGTTAATCCTCACGCCAAGTTCTACTGCGTGTTCAATCTCGGAAAAATCCACACAATTCGGCGTGTAGCAGATCTCGGACGGTGAGTATCCGGCACGCATGGCAATCATCACTTCTTCAATCGAGACAGTATCAACACCACATCCCCACTCGCGCATCATCCGCATTACTGCTATGTTGGTCAATGCTTTGCAGGCATATTTGACTTTAAGCGAAACGGTAGAGAATGCCGATGTCAGCAACTCGAATTGCGACTTGATTTTACTTGCGTCATACACGTAGAGCGGCGTGCCATACTGTTCGGTAAGTTCTAAGAGCGAAATTCCTTGTATAGTGACTGGAGCGTCGTATTGTTGATTCATGCGCTGTGGTATTGGCTATGGTTTGATTCTGAGTTATCGGCGCAAATATAGGTCTATCGGTTGTGATTTTCCCTGTGTGCGGGTTTGCTCCGTTCCGTAAGTTGCAGCCCTTACACACCAACATTACTACAAACAACAAATATTTATCTGTATGGATTACACAGCACTGATTAACGAACATCTTAAAGCGGCAATGCTTGGCGGTGATAAGCTCCGTTTGGAGACATTGCGTTCGCTACGCGCCGGTATTATTGAATTTGAAAAGAACGGTTCGGGCAAATCACTCGGCGACGAGGAGTTTCTAAAAATTGTGAACATGGCGGTAAAGAAACGGAAAGACGCGATTGAGCAGTACAAGAATGTGGGTCGCTCGGAGTTGATGGAAAAAGAGCAACAGGAACTTGCCGTCCTGATGGAGTTTATGCCACAACAACTCGGCGAAGATGAAGTGCGCGGAATTATTGCTGGAATCATTACGGATATGGGTGCATCTTCTGCCGTTGATTTTGGCAAGGTAATGGGTGTTGCGATGAAGTCGCTGAAAGGCAAGGCGGACGGCGGTTTGATTCAGACCATCGTCAAAGAAATGCTTTCCTGATGCTCTCGCTTACAAACTATTGTATATCAAGTGAGTCATTATATTCTTATCACGTTATTCACCACGCAGCTCACAGACAGACCCAATGATAAATAGAATACAAACATTAGTAGTGGCGATTGGTTGTATCACGCTCTGCCTGATAGCATTTTCATGCTCAACGCTCGACCCCGTCACAGCGGCGAAGATGAAGAAAATGGAGTCGCTCTTAAACGGTGCCGACCCGAATTTCCGTTCCGCTGTGATGAAGATGATAGACAAAGGTGTGGACTCATCGTACATCTATGACATTCTCCACCATCCGAATACGAAGTTCATCGAGAAAATGGTGAAGATCAACGTAACCGGTTTTATTAAGCGGGCGGATTACTCTCATAACTATAATGATGCGTCACTCATAGCAGCACGGGCGTTTCTGCAAGAGAATACCGAGAAGTTGCATAATGTTGAATCACTAACAGGTGTCAGTGCGGAGGTTATCACAGCTATTCTGTGGGTCGAAACGAAGTTTGGTAAAATCACAGGCACGAATAACGTCATCAGCGTCTATACCTCGCTGGCTGCCGCAGATGAGCAACGGTATATTGACATGAACAAGCAGTCATTCCGCGAGTATGTGTTCAGTGCTGACTCTATTGCAATGCTCGACTCGGTGGTCGAAGCGCGTGCAAGGAAGAAAGCAAACTGGGCTGTTGATCAACTGATTGCATTACAATCCATGCAGCCGCGAATGGCAATTCCGATTAACGATTTACTCGGTTCATGGGCGGGTGCATTTGGCTGGTCGCAATTCATTCCAAGCAGCTACATGAGTTGGGCTGTTGATGGCGATGGCGACGGCAAAGTTGATTTATATAATAAACTCGATGCGATGGCAAGCGTAGGCAATTACCTGAAAGTGAACGGCTGGGGCGCAACCCGTGCCGAGCAGGAAAAAGCAGTTTTCCATTACAACAATTCGAAGGATTATGTGGACTGCGTTCTGACACTTGCTGATAAAATCAAACCGGGCAACTGAAGGAAACGCGATACCAAACGCACATACACGAAACGGTCGGTAATGCAGCAACGCAACAGCCGCAGCCGTATCCGAACACGCACTCAACAACGCAATGAACAAACGCGCTTCAAACACAACATCCGCCGACAAAAACGAGGACGACGTTGATCTCACGCTTCGTCCGTCGGGCTTTGACGAGTTCACGGGTCAGGCAAAAATCACCGACAATCTGAAAGTGTATATCTCCGCAGCACTCAAACGCGGCGAGGCATTAGACCATGTTCTCTTCACCGGACCGCCGGGACTTGGCAAAACCACATTGAGTTATATCATCGCAAAGGAAATGGGGTCGGATATAAAAACAACGTCCGGTCCTGTTCTTGAAAAGCCGGGTGACTTAGCCGGCTTGCTCACCAATTTGAGCGAGGGCGATATTCTCTTTATAGATGAGATTCACCGTCTCTCGCCTGTTGTTGAAGAATATCTCTATTCCGCCATGGAGGACTTCCGGTTAGATATTATGATTGACAGCGGTCCGGCGGCACGCTCGATTCAACTCTCCATACCCAAGTTCACACTTGTCGGGGCAACCACACGGGCAGGTTCGCTCACTGCACCGTTGCGGTCGCGTTTCGGTATCATACAACGACTTGATTATTACCAACCGCGCGAGTTGTTCCATATCATCATGCGTTCGGCGGAGATACTTGGGGCTGGTATTGAAGACGAAGGTGCAATAATTCTCTCGCAGCGTTCACGCGGGACACCGCGTATCGCCAACCGACTGCTTCGCCGAACACGCGACTTTGCTGAAGTGAAAGGCGACGGCACAATCACGAATGACATTGCATTACTTGCACTTGATGCGTTGGAGGTGGATGAATACGGATTGGATGAAATGGACAAACGTATCTTGCTCGCCATTATGGAAAAATTCAATGGCGGTCCGGTTGGACTGAACACACTTGCCGTTGCTGTCGGTGAAGAATCCGGCACAATAGAGGAAGTGTATGAGCCGTTTTTGATACAGCAAGGTTTTCTGCAACGCACCCCTCGCGGACGAGAAGCGACAGAATTGAGCTACCGGCATTTTAACATCCATCAAGCACGCGATCAACGCTTATTTGGAGACGAACAATCATGACACGGCGAATTCCCTCCCGCGCTATCTTCTTCGACCGCGACGGCATAGTGAACAAACGTGTCATGGGCGGCTATGTGACATCTCCCGACGAGTTTGTTCTGCTCAACGAGGTGCTTCCGCTCTTGAATTTTGCGCGGTCACACAATTATCTTAGCATACTTATATCAAACCAACAAGGTGTTGGTAAAGGACTGATGTCCGATGCAGATTTAGAGTCAGTCACCAAAGAAATGCAATATCAGATTCACACAAAGTTCGGCTGGGCTTTCGATGATGTTTATTATGCCACCGAACGAAGCGGTGAAGAACCGCAACGAAGAAAGCCAAGCCCGGCTATGCTCTTTGAGGCGGCAACAGAATGGTATATTGATCTCTCGGCATCGTGGATGATTGGTGATACAATCACAGATGCAGAAGCAGGAAGAGCCGCAGGTTGCAGGACTATTCTTATTAATCACGAAGCTGATACACCCAGCACCGATGCGGCTGACTACATCGTTCCCGACCACGATGCAGCGTTGGCAATACTCCGTGAGTTTGGCGGTTAGAATCAGGTATTCTGCAACTCGCGCAGCAATGCCTGCCGCTCAATTTCCAATTGCTTGATTTTCCGTTCAACCGAGTCCACTTCCTCGGGTAAGGAATCAATCTCAATACGCAACTTTGATGCAGCTTCATCAATCAGGTCAATCGCTTTGTCAGGTAAGAATCTATCCGTGATGTACCTGTTCGAGAGTTGCGCTGCGGCAACTATCGCGGCATCGGTAATTTTTACTCCGTGATGCACTTCATACCGTTCTTTCAAGCCACGCAGAATGGAGATTGTGCTATCTACGCTTGGCTCTTCGACCGTCACTTTCTGGAAGCGGCGTTCAAGCGCGGGGTCTTTCTCAACATACTTCCTGTACTCGTCTATTGTTGTTGCACCAATGCAGCGTAATTCGCCACGGGCAAGTGCGGGTTTCAGGATGTTTGCCGCATCCATGCTTCCTTGATTTGCACCTGCGCCAATCAGCGTATGAATCTCGTCAATGAAGAGAATAATCTCACCGTTTGCTTCCGTCACTTCTTTGATAACGGCTTTCAAGCGTTCTTCAAACTGACCGCGGAACTGCGCTCCGGCGACAAGCGCACTCATGTCAAGTGCGACGATATTCTTTGTCTTTAACAGCTCCGGCACATCGCCTGAGACGATTCGCTGTGCAATGCCTTCAACGATTGCCGTTTTACCAACGCCGGGTTCGCCAATCAGCACAGGATTGTTCTTTGTACGTCGCGAGAGAACTTGAAGTACACGGCGGACTTCATCTTCCCTGCCAATGACGGGGTCAATCTTTCCTTTACGAGCATCATCATTCAACATCCGTCCATATCGCTGCAACGCCTCGTACTTGTCTTCGGGATTCTGGTCGGTAACACGGACATTCTTCCGAATGTCGCGGAGTACGGTGAGGATTGCATCACGTG
>JAEUSO010000152.1:0-2464 GCA_016788605.1 Candidatus Kapaibacterium sp.
GATCGGCCGAAGGCATGCGTCCGTCGCGTGTGCTCGATATCCTTCCGGCGAACGATGGATCCTATGTCATCCGCGATGCGGGTTGTCGACAATACCTCTTAGCCGATGATGAGGTAAGGTCGATCACAGCCTCCGCGCCGACCAGGCAGTACTTGGCTTTGAATGGCAGATTCTTGAGGATACGAAAATCCAGATTGAAACATACTACAAACAGTATAACGGATACCCGGCGCGTTCGTGGAGACGGCAAGCGGTTCTAGCGCCGTCGGGCTTCGACGATTTGCAGAACGACATTCCCTTTGGGTTAGAGCCGGTGACGAATCAAGGAACTGGTTCGGTGCGTGGTGTGGAACTCTTTATCCAAAAGAAACTCAGTAATACTCCGTTCTTCGGTATCCTCAGCGTGTCGTACAATCAATCACGTTTCACTGGAACGGACGGTGTGGAGCGGCGTGGTTCGTTCGATGCCCCCCTGATAGTCAACCTTGCCGGTGCATACCGCATCGGCACCGATTGGGAAATCAGCGCACGGTTCCGCTACTCGACAGGATTACCGACAACGAATTACTTCTCGAACAGAGGGCGCGACAGCAGCGACCGTGCAACCACCGACCGCTCGTATGTTGATCGCAGCGACCCGCGTTTCGGCACAATAAACTTCGCCTCGTTCAACGATGCCGGACGGCTGCCCGACTTGCATTCGCTTGATGTGCGCGTGGACAAACGCTGGAGTTTTACTGGCTTCCAACTCGTCACTTACATTGATATTCAGAACATCTACAACCGCAAGAATGCAACGCGCATTACATTCGATCAGCGTAAGGGATACGAGGTAACGGACTTTCCGTCGCTTGGCTTGCTGCCGAGTATCGGATTGAACCTTGAGTTTTAATAAACCGAGTAAAGGTTCTCGTAGACTGAAGTGTTATGCTCACCTCATTTATAGACATAGATTCAACCTGTGAACATGATGATACAAACAATAGACATTACACGCCTATATGTTTAAGAACTTATCATTCGAGAAATTCATTTACTACTTTAGTTTGGGCTTGTACTTTTTAGGAAATATCCTGATCATCTTTGAAATAGATATCATAGATAATACTGTACACGGAACAGAACTCTTTTGGCAGTCGGCTTTTGTTGGTTTAGCTATTGCAACAGTAATAACTGTAATTCTTAAACTGATTAAACCTTCTGTGTATGAGAACAAAGCGTCATCGGTTCACTTTGGTTTTTATCTTGGCTTTTGTTTGTTGATACCAACAATGGCAAGTTTTGTAAATCACACATATGCAGATATTGATCTGAATTATAGGGCGTACGATATAAATAGTAAAGGTACAGATTCGCGGAACAGAAATTTTTGGCTGCATCTAAAACTGGATGACAATTCAGAAGAGCAGTTTGTTGTAAAGCGGAACTTGTATAACAAAGTTTCTGGAGGTGATCAAATCATACTTTGTTTAAGAAAAGGAAGACTCGGATACTATGTTGTTGAAGATTTGAAAACATTGAATGAGGGTAAGTACCTGCTGAAAAATAGTCCTAAATGATATGATGGAATCAAAACCATTCGGGCAATCTCCGGCTGATGTTATCCGTCATTGGTAACATTATCATAACAGTTGAACAATCCATGCCATCACTTCGCCATATAGTACTCATTGCCCTTGCCGCCGTGCTGAATTGCACTGCAATCGCCTCGTGCGGAAAGCCGCCCAAACAGGCGCAGCAAGCCGGCTCATCAACCAACGATTCAACACTCCGCATGAAACCCGAATACACCGCACACCTGACGCAACAGGAATACAACGTGTTAGTCAATAAAGCCACCGATGCTCCGAGCGAGGGCGGCTATACCAATCTCTTCGATGAAGGCGAATACCACTGCCGTGCATGTGGCGCACTGCTCTATAAAAGCGATGCGAAGTTTAAAGCGCATTGCGGCTGGGCGGCATTCGATACCGAAGTGAAGGGTGCTGTTAGGCGAATTGCCGATAACAGTCATGGAATGATTCGCACAGAAATCCTCTGCACAAATTGTGGCGGTCATTTGGGGCATGTGTTCGAGGGCGAGGGATATACCGCCACTGATACGCGCCACTGCGTAAATACATCGTCGCTCATCTTTCATCCTGTGAACAAGCAAACCGTCTATGTTGCCCTTGGCGATTTTCATTCGGTGCAAACCGCACTGCAAAACTTAGCGGGAGTTCTCTACACCGAAACGGGCTATGCGAATTTTGATGGTACTGCACCGAGCTACGAGCAGGTAGCAAATGGAACAGTGAAAGCTGTGCAGGTTGTGAAAGTGGAATTCGACCCTAAGCAACTTACGCCCGAAGCACTTGCGTCACAACTCCGCGAACGTGCGGCAAAAGCCGGCGCAGGAATGATTATTACTACCGGCGATGCACAACAAAAAGAATACGAAACACTTCTTGCGGGCGCAACAAAC
>JAEUSO010000152.1:2474-8013 GCA_016788605.1 Candidatus Kapaibacterium sp.
ATGCGAAAGCGGCAGCCGACCACCAAAATACCGAGCGCAAACGTGCAAACACGCGGCGGTGAATATCATGCCGCAGCTTGAGCCGATCGGCATAGTACGCACTGCATTCTCGGCGAAGTACCACGCGCCGCACCAACCCGACGGCAACTCCGACGGTATGGCGCAGATTATCCTGCACCCGCATAAAAACTACGAACAGGCACTGCGTCATCTTGAGGGCTTCGAGCGTATTTGGGTAGTGTGGTGGTTTCATCAGGCGGAGGGCTGGAAACCCGTTGTGCAAGCCCCGCGCGACATCACCAAGCACGGTGTGTTCGCCACGCGGTCGCCGCACCGTCCCAATCCGATTGGCATCACCTGTTGCCGGTTGCAAAGCATCAACAACCTGACTCTTTCTATTGCCGATGCCGATATGCTCGACTGCACGCCAGTTCTTGATATAAAGCCCTACATCCCGCACTACGACTCATTTTCGCGAGCACGTGCAGGTTGGGTTGATGAGATTCACCGTATGCGCGAAGCGGTCACGGTCGAATGGACGGACAGCGCACTACAACGCTGCGATTGGTTGAAAGAGAATGGCGCAGACATCCGTACTGCTGTAGAGCGCAAGTTGCGCCACAATCCCGAACCGACATCAAGCAACCGTATTAAACAAACCAAAGAGGGATACGAACTTGCCCACCGTGCATGGCGCATCGGCTTCCGCACAAACGGCGCATCGCACATCACCATCCATTCGCTGCAAAGTTTCTATACAGCGTCAAGTATCGCCCGCGCAACGGCAGACCTTTCAGAGCAAGAGGCGGTCATTCATGCGGCATTCATAGAAGTGTTCGGTAATCACTAAACAACAGTGCAGCGCATCCAAACCGATGTCATTCAATGCCCTTAGTATTGGATGGATGCAAGGACGGAGCGGACTTGCCTTATACTGCAATATCCTACATTCATGTCGTAAGGTACTCTTCATAACGATTACTAACGAACGAATGAGGTATGGCGCAAGATGCTAAACATTGAGAATCCATGTGCATATCATGGTTAGTTGTTGATCATGACTAAGATTGGCTGCACTGCCTAATGTGCCGGTTTGAAGTTGTTTGAATATCTCATCTGCCATAGAATGTTCTATCGCAGCACCGATGAAGAAGGTCTGCGGCTTTAATTTCTTTTTCTCAAAGCTAACTCGTATTCTGTTCAACGCAGAGTTAGCAGTTTTCCAATGTTCGTCTGCACCTGCCGGGTCAATGCCGCCTTTCAGCTCACCTAATGCGATGTATTTATTAGCATCATAAATGACAGATTCTTTTCCTGTCTTCAGGTCATCAGGTTGTGCATGAAGCACAGACATATCAACATTTTTATTCACTAATGGGACATTCATGTTCAACACAAGAACCCGGTCTGTTACGTTCTTCCAATACAGGGCTTTGATACGTTTTTCTATATCGGTGTCATCTGCGGGTTTATCAAGCCATGTGTTGGTCTCACTATCTTTCCATTTGTAGTTGATTCCTGCGATATTAAAAACTGAAATGAGTGTACGAAGAAACCTTCTCTCTCCAAGTGCGCCTGCGAGATTTCTTGCTTTTCCACCAAGTGCATCACCCTTGGTAAGCAGATAACGATACACCAGTTCATCAATGAAGCCATCACCCGCCGGCTCAAGAAATTTTTCGATGAGTCCTTTTATTGCCAACATTTTATCATCATCGGTCAAGTAATAGAGTGACTTCTCGGATAGTCCCGACGCAGTAACTAAGCCATTCCTTAAAGCTATCACTGTCAATAGGTCTTTGGGTTTTTTGACTTGCGAGGCAAGTGCTTTAAGTGATTTTGCTTCTTCTATGTATGGTACGGCTATATAGTTTTTCTCCAAAGCCATAGCAATGAACCCGGCTCTGGTTTCTTCCCGTGATGTCACTAAGTCATCTGCTGACCTAATGTGTGGGTTTGCGATTATCTTTTTTGCCATACGTATACACATTTGCGGACTTCCGTCCGTCCGTAATTACCCATCTGCTGGCTGCTATTTCCTTTGCCTTTTGGTAAAACAAATATCTTATTGATGTGGAATCCGAAGATTTCGGCAAACTCAGATAAGATGAGATCAACAGGGATTTCCTCCCCGCCATAGCGAACATTGTCATTGACCATTACGCAATAGCCGCCACTTATAGTAATCCTTGCCATTTCATAAATCACAAAACACAACTCCAAGAAATAATTTTTTACCATTCTCGGTATATTATTGTTGTTGAGTTTATTCAACATATTCAATTCATCAAGGATAGCATTCACTTCAGTCATCGCGGCACAACTAGCGTAAGCGCCCATAACTTCTTCAAAACTTTCATGCCTGCCAATCGAAGTGTATAACTGACTCAGGTATTCACGTTTTTCTTTATTCTCAACAGTGCATGAAAGCATTGACTGACGGAGGTTGCGAACCTGATTGCTGTCTTGTCCGAGAAATACTAACTCCAATGCATAGGTTCTAGTGTAGTCGTAACGGTTACAGTACGGAGGCGATGTAATAATAAAATCAAAAAATTTATCTTCAAACGCAGGTAATACTTCCAGACAAGACCCTTCAGTGATATGTGCAGGATGCCGCATTGACGGTTGCTCTGCAAACTGTGCAAACAAACTGTCTGTCGCATTACCCGATATATCAGAAATGATTTGCGATAATTTTCTTTTAAGTGCTTCTTCCAACGGGTAGATTTTTCCGATGTCAAACGGCTTGCCCGGAAGATTTCTTTTTGAGCGGTAATCCCAACGCAAATACTGTCCGTCCTTTCGTGTGTAACTGATTTCCTCCAAAACGGAGAATGCGGCAAACCGTAAGACAGTTTGAATTTTTTCGTCCCGGACAGTCGAGCAATAGGTCAGATATTTATTCAGTAAAACCTCGGTCTCGTCAGGAAATGCATCGTTTGTTATTGTGATATGCTTGATATGAATATCGTATTCATCCATCCTTGCCAACTCTATCCATATCTCTTTTGTCGTTGCAACAAATTTGTCGGTGTCAATTCCATTGAGTGCTTCCCTGGTCCGCATAACGAAAACTCCAACAGGAAGCAATTCAATGCCATACGTTTGCCACCCAAGTTCTTGTCCTGCGAATAATGTTGTGCCTGTACCTGCAAAAGGATCAAGAAGTTTACCGGGTTCGATGCTGTATTCTGTCAGAAAGTATTTAACGAGTGCAGATGAGAAACCTTCTTTGTATTTAAACCATCTGTATACCGGCTCGTCTTTGTTTGCCTGAAAACTGACAACTTTCCGGCTTAGATTGTAAGCAGTTTCCAACCTGTCAGCCAATTTGTTAAATAAAAGCCGCCGTTCTGTTGGAATGAGTTCTTCTGTTAGTGTCATTAGTCAGAGGTTAAAACTGTAAAAATTCATCTGCGATCAATATCCTTGAGGAACTGTCAATCAATAATGACGTTTGGGGAATACGGATTAAACCTGTGTGTCACTATATGGCAATAATACCAATAGATGGTGAAACAGAATAGAACGTATCGTTCGCCTGCCATCCGCAATACTCTCTTCCACGCCGCGCCCTTAGTATTGGATGGATGCAAGGACGGAGCGGAATACTTTCTCGATGTCGGTTTCGGCGGGAAGCGGTTTAGCGGTAATTGCAGTGGGGATAAGCGAGCATTCGTAGTAGGAATTGACCGAGGTGATGAACACCGCCGAGCGCGAGCGCAAAAACACTCCCGACGAGTCCTGTGAATCGCCTGTGAATTCATACACACCGTATGCTTTGGAGCCGATATTCACCGGCAGGATTTTACTTAAAAGTCGCACTGTGTTCGCAGTTTTACGGGAGCGTTTTTCAAAAGCCATGCGTGCCAGCCCAAGCACACCTTCCTTCTGAACCGTCTGGTCAATCAAGTCGTTCTTGCGTACCGATTGAACAACCAAACTGAGCGTGTAATCGGGATTCACCGCAACGGCAACCACGTCGGCAGGGGCTTTGCCCTCAACGTCAATCACATACCATCCTTCGGGCATATACACCAAAACGTCGCCTTGCTTCGAGCGAATGTATTCTTCGCTCATCTGTATCTCCGGCTTTGCAGGAACAACAACGGTTTGCTCCACTTTTTTTTCGGCGGAGACGAACAGGCAACCTCCGCTCATGGCGGCAAGGCAGCAGCATATCGTACAGACGGCAAGTCGCAAGTGGTGCATTGGGATTGGCAATAGTAAAATAATAAGATAATCAGGGATGGGCGGATATACCCTGCGGCGGTGTTTTCTCGCCCGCTTTGATGGCAACGTTCAGGACGTTTTGCAGCGGAACCAGCACACACGAATATGCAGGATTATAAGCGCAATAGGGGTTGTATGCTTTGTTGAAATCCACGGTATATTCCACGCCGCCGTTTTCATCCACTTCCACGTAGCGTCCGGCTGAGTATGTTTCGCCTCCGGTGGTTTTATCCTTGAAGGGGATGAGGATGCTTGCGCCGTCGCTTTCTGCATCGCGGTAGCCGTTCAGCGTATAAACGGCATCGCTGCCCGAAAACGAAAACGAGAATGTGCCGATACGCAGCATGGTGCGGATGTCGCCTTTGGTGGCAGGGATACGCACGGTGTCGGGATTGGCTGCTTCCTCGAATGCTGCGATGACCACATAGTCGT
Source organism: Candidatus Kapaibacterium sp. (assembly GCA_016788605.1). GTDB lineage: Bacteria > Bacteroidota > Ignavibacteria > Kapaibacteriales > NICIL-2 > JAEUSO01. The sequence goes on from JAEUSO010000152.1 coordinate 7,143, forward strand.
CGCTATACGGGTAATAGCGTAAGCCGCTGAATGCTTTCCGCAGCGCGGGAACAATGGGCGAACCGGAGTCGAATTTGAAGTAGGTGTCTTTGCGGGCACGCGCTTTCTGCAACGACTGTGCATCGGCGGGAACGGCGTTCAGGTCGGCGGTTTCTTCTTCTTCACTTCCGCCGCAGGAATGCAGGCAGAGTGCCGCTGCTGTAACAAGCATTGGCACAAGGAATCGGGCGGCGCGGGACATATAACGCACAGCGAAAACAATCATAAACGGTACTTCTTGATATAATGGTGTGTTCACGGCGGCAAATGTAACAACGGCGGCTGCATCGGCATTCCTTTCTTGTTTCTTCCCCACATCACCGTATTGTTTGCAGTGATGTGTTTGTATTCAGTTCTTACACACAGGTATCCAGATTTCCTCTTCGGAATCAGGGTCGTTATTCTTGTAGCGTTCGCCAAGGATTTCAAAGTGCGGTCGCCGGTCTTCAACATAACCGGATTGCGGCAGCCACGTTCCGAAGATGTACTGAAATACCGAAGTATCGGTGCTTAAACCTTTATAGTGAAAAACTGCATACTCGCCGCGCGGTAGGGTGAGTATCTCCATGCCGTCGGGTACAGCATCTGTGCCAGTTACTTCCACTCCCGCCCACCGTTCAAACTCATCAGTCGAAGCAAGGTCGGCAATATGAGGATGCGGATATACCGCAGCAGAGATAAGGTCATGCGTCACAGTGTTTGCAATTTCATTCCGTCGCGGAAGAAAACTGCGCCAGAGTTCTGCAACGGTATAGTTCACAAAGCTCATCGTGCGGCGTTTGCCGACGATTCTCTGTTCCTCCATGAGGACGATTTCCGGTATGATGTCTAT
>JAEUSO010000153.1 GCA_016788605.1 Candidatus Kapaibacterium sp.
TCCTTCATAGTCGCCTTTTCCTTCTTTCAGTTTATTGTAAAGTTCTTCAAAAGCGTCAGAGATGTATTTCAGGAAAATCAGTCCCAACGCCACATGCTTGTATTCGGCTGCATCCATGTTTTTACGGAGCTTGTCAGCCGCTTTCCACAAATTATCTTCAAGTTCTTTTAATTGGTCTGCTGTCATTTATTGCTCAATATTCAGTTCGTAAAATTAGATTTTTAAGATACACTTTTTTTCAAAGCGTGTGGTAAAGTGGCTCTTTGGATTTTGCCTGTGGGTTGGGGCAAAAGCTAATGTGCAGCAGTGAGTACACAGAAATATACAGAACGTTAAAATTGCAGCAAGTTCACCTGTACTATTTCAGCAATCTACCTAATACCGAGTTGGTTTATCAGAACAGGATATATCCTTTCTGCAACTTAGCATCTGGTTTCAATACTGCAAACGGTATTCTTTGATAGCAAACGCCATAACACATGGGTGAAAGCGAACTGCCCTTTCCGGCAACAGGTGGGTTGGGCTGAATATGAGGTGCGGTGCCGACTTGCTTCTCTCTTGATTATCACGCGCCGGTTTTCAGGCGGAGGTCAATGAGGCGTTTGTCCACCTTTACGTTGATAATTTGTGCGCGGAGCCGTGTGCCGATGCTGAACACTTGCTTGCTGCGCCTTCCGATGAGCCGCATGGTGCGCTCTTCGAATTGGAAGTAGTCGCCCTCCATGTCGCGCAGGGGAATTAGTCCCTCTACATAAATCTCGTCGAGGATGACGAAGATGCCGAAGTTGGTTACGCCCGATACTGTTCCTGCGTATTCCGCACCGATGCGCTGGCGAGCCATGAGTACCTGTGCAAGTTTTTGCGAGGCGCGCTCCGCTTCGATTGCCATACGTTCCTGCTGCGATGTGTAGTCGGCGATTTCGTCAAGTTCGGCGCGGAGTTGTTCGATGCGTTGAGCAGTGGGTTTGCCTTGCGCGTATTCTTTCAGCAAGCGGTGAACCACCACGTCGGGGTAGCGGCGGATGGGCGAGGTAAAGTGGGTGTAGTTGGCAAAGCCCAAACCGAAGTGCCCGATGTTGTATGCCGCATAGACCGCTTTTGCCTGCGAGCGCAGCAGCACTTGGTTTATCATGGATGCTTGCGGTGTTGAGCGCACACTGTCGAGCAGGATGTTTATCGAGCGCGACGAGACGCTGCCATGCGGCGCGTCTATGCCAAAGCTGCGGATAATGGTAAATGCGTTGCGAAGTTTCTCGGTATCCGGCTCGTCGTGGATGCGGAACATGAACGGCAACCCTTTTTTGATGCGCCATTCGGCGGAGAGTTTCGCAACATGTTCGGTGACGGTTTGGTTGGCGGCAAGCATACACTCCTCGACCAATCCGGTTGCATCGGTGCGGGTTTTACGGATTGCTTTAAGCGGGTTTTTGTTTTCATCGAGGATGTAGCGGATTTCGCTTGTGTCGAAGTCAATCCCGCCCGTTGCATAGCGGCGTTCGCGCAAGCGGAGTGCAAGTGCGTTGAGTTCGAGAACGAGTGTGATGTTGGCGGCGGGTTCTTCGCCGTGGTTGCCTTCCAGAATTTCCTGCACCTCGCCGTAGGTGAACCGCCGTTTGCTGTTGATAACGGTCTCGGCTATGCGCCACTGTACGGCGCGTGCGGTTGCATCAAACTCGATAAAGACCGAATAAGCAAGGCGATCTTGGTTCGGCACAAGGGAGCAAACACTGTTCGAGAGAATTTCGGGAAGCATCGGCACAACGCGATCCACCAAGTAATAGCTGTTAGCGCGTTTTAATGCGTCGCTGTCCAACGTCGTTCCGTCCTGCACATACGTGCTTACGTCGGCGATGTGAACACCAAGTTCCAGATTGCCGTTAGGCATGTGGCGGAGCGAGAGCGCATCGTCGAAATCCTTTGCGTCGTCGGGGTCGATTGTAATAACAAGTTCGTTGCGCATGTCTGTGCGGCGCGAAAGATCGCGCTTTGCCGTTGCGGCATTGCTTGCTTCTTGCTCTACCACAAGCGGGAATGCCGGAGGCAGGCGGAACTCTTTCACAAGAGCGTCGTATTCAGCGCGGACATCACCCGCCCTACCCACAACTTCGGTAATCTGCGCTTCGGGATTTCCATGCGGGTTTTCCCACCGTAGAAACATCGCCATCACTTTGTCGCCCGGCTTTGCTCCGTTAAGTTTTTTAACGGGTACAAGGAAATCGAACGAATAGTTTTCTTCATCCGGACGGAAATAGAAAAAGTCGCCGTCGTATTCAATCACACCGGCAATCGGCGCATCGTTGCGTTTGATGATTTTCACTACTTCGCCACGCGGCTTTTTGTTTTTACGTAGCGCGAGAAGTTTGACTTCCACGGTGTCGCCATGCATTGCCGTGGCGGTTTGCTGCTGCTTAATATGAATGACCGGAAAGTCCTTTCTGCCGGTTTCGATATAGCCGCTTGTCGGGTAATCCATGATTAACTCGCCGGTGAATGATGTTGACGCGGCAAGAATGCTTGGAATAAGCCGGCGGCGTGTTGTTTTGCGAATCACATCAGCTTCAATAAGGTCGTCAATCACGCGGTGGAGCAAGGCATGTTGCGCTGTATCGGAGCGTATGCCGAGCGACTTGGCTATCTCGGAAAGTTTGCGCGGTACGGAAAGAGTGAGCATATACTCAATTACCGACTCACGGAGTTTGGTATAATCAGTTTGGTCTGGAGAAGGTTGGTTTGTCTGTTCTTGGTTCATAATTCGTATATCTGTTCCGGCTTGAATATGCGCCGGTTCTGAGGTTCATAATAATATGCGTTGTCCTTTTCATGGATACGACGCGTGAATGTGGTATGGTCGTGCATTATGCAAATACAGCGACACTGTTTGTTTTAGTCATGGCGAGTTCCATTGCGCGGTTGGCATTGGTGGCGAGTATCTCTGCGGTTTCGCCATGAACTGCTCGGGCGATGCCGATGCTTGTTGTAACAGTGAATCGCTTGTTGTTGATTTCCTTGACGCTTATGGCAACTTCCTTGCGGACGCGCTCGGCAATTGCTTGCATTTCCGTATCCGACCTTCCGCTTGTTCCCCAGCCGATTAGGTTATCGTCTAAGCGACCGAGCACATCATAAGGACGTGTGTGGTTTTGCACATGCAAGAGAACGTGGTTGAAGATGTCTTCCCTGCCGCTTTCACCAAGTTGCTCTTCGATTGCATTGTAGCGGTCAATCACAATCAGCACCAAAACAAATTGCGTGTTGAAATCGCGCGCACGGGCGATTTCCTCTTCAATTCTGTTGATGAATGCCGCGCCGTTCAACAATCCGCTCGAGGCATCGGTCAGCGCGTTTGCACTAAGCATTTGCTGCACATGCAGTTGCTCGATGATTGTCCCCGACTGTTCGCCAAGCGCTTCAAGAATCTCGATATCCTTGTCGGTAAGTTGTGATGTAAGTCCTTCTACGAAAAGTGCGCCGTAGTTATGCGATGCAGAGCGGAGCGGGACAGCCACAAAGTAGCCGTTATCAAGCATCATTTCGTGCGGATGGTAACGCCGCATGGTGGAATGTGTGGGCGCAACACGGGTTGTTTCGCCGCCAAAAAGTGTTTGTGCCACTAATGAGTTTGTGGTGTCAATCATCTCGCCTTTTAGCAGTTGATTCTCGTCGGTCTGCGAGCCGATGGTAGAGATAACCCATAGTTCTCGCTGCTCGTCGTAGAGTACCACGCCAACCGTTTCATGTTCGATGATATTGCAAACCGCTTCCACCATCGCATTGCTGACATCTGTTGCCGTGACATCACCCTTCTGTACCAAAGCACGGAAATGTGAGAGTGCATCGAGTATGCGCGAGGATTGGAGCAAGTCGTATTTGCCTGTGTAGCTCTGAGTGAGTCCGCTGATAAGTTTGGTAAAGTGACCGAGCGAACCGATGGTGATTTCATCATACGCATCGTCCTGCTCCGAATCGGCGCATAGGACACCGATAACAGAATGATTCAGGTACACAGGCACACCAACAAACGAACGTGTTCCCGCTGCGGCGGTATAATACGGAATCAAGTCAAGTTCGGCTGCCGCAGAGATTTCCGTAAGGATTTCCGGGCGACCGCTGCTGGCAAGCTGCGAGATAATATCCATGCCCAACGGCAATTTGCGAGACACATTAAAGCACTCGGTTGCGTCGGTGATGTGCGATTCTAAGACAAGCTCGCTCTTCTCGAAATTCACCCAATAGAATGCCGCAGTACGCGCACTCATCATCGAGCGGATAACCATCAGGACGCGGGATAGTAAGTGGTCGAATTCCTTACGCGGCTCTTCGTTGCCCGGATGCTCGATATCATCAATCAAATCATGGAGTGCTACGTTGAGCTGCTTATGGCGGTGACTCACTGCGGGCTGCGATTCAATCACCATTGTTTCTGCGCCTGCATGTTCTTCTTCGGCATGATGCTGCGGAAGCACCGCTGTTTCTGGTGCCAAGTCGTTATCGTTATGCTCTTCACGGTCGAAGACCGGCGGCGGCGGTTCACTATTCCTTTTCTTTGATTCAGTTCGTTCATTCTCGCGTCGCTGCTGATGGTCGTCCTCAATCTTCATTACCTTACGGACGTTATCAACACCATCATCGGGCGTTTCTGATTTTTGTTTTGGTTGCTTGTTGTTATCGCGTTTTGATGCAGTGTCATTCTCCGTTACTGTGCGTTTGCCTACAATCCGAACGCCGGATAAATCATCACTAAAATCAGCTTTTGTATCATCCTCGCGATTTTGCGAACCATATTCTTTCATATATGGATTCTCGCGGCGTGCAGGGGTGGTGCGTTCTTTTTGTTCGGCTGATGCAACCCGTGATACGCCGTAGTCCGAAGGTGATTCCACTTGCTCGACTGTGCCGTCGGCATCATCAATACGGAGTCGCTTTGCAGTCCGAGGCACTGTTGTTTCTTCACGAACAGAGGATGCTTCCTTACGTTGTGTAACGGATGCGGATTCTTCTTCCATCGGGATGTCGTCGCCGCCAAAGTTTTCGTCGAAGTCGCTGAACACAAGGCGTGTTCCGGTTTTGTCCTTCCGCATCTGCATCGGCAGGTCCACGGGCTGGCTTACCGCCGGACGACGGAACTCAACGCGGTCTTTGAGCCGCTGCGTGATATTCATCACAAGCACCACCGCCGAGAGCAGTGCTATGCACGCACCTATAAGCCGCACAGGCAGCTCGGCAAGAAAAATCATAATAAACATACCGATGGCGATGACAACGATATAAATCGCATCGGACGGAATCAGATACCGTTTGAGGTCGAATTTATTGGTACTCATGCTGCGCGCTTGAGGGTAAGGTGGCTGAACGATTTCCCCCCGTTCAGTAATGTGTGTGCCGTTTGAAATGATGCAGGTCTGCGCTAATACAGGACGGCGAGCAGTGTGGTGAGGACACGGCTGTTTGTATTGCATTCGACGTGAAGTTCCGCGCTGATGCATCGCACGGCGACACGGCAAAAATACAAGCGGAACGATGTGATGGAAGAAATAACTTCAACGGAATCAAGAATCTACCCGAATGATTTGACGACGACCGGTGTACCGGATTCCATATCAGGTCTTCACAACAACAACGGTCAGGTCGTCGAAAAGGTCGGCGGCACCGCGAAAGTCATTAACCGATTTCACAAGATTCTGCTGTACGGTCTTCGCGGGAAACTGTTTGAAGACGGACACAACATTGCACATCACATCTGTTCCGAATTGTTCGCGCTGTTCGTTCACCGCTTCGTTCAGTCCGTCGGAATAGAGGACATAGGTCATTCCTTGTGAAAGTGGAAGAGTGATTTCTTCAAGACACTTTCCGAACAAATCGCCTTTGCTCAGCCCAACGCCAAGACCTTTGGATTGCAGAAACTCCACATTCGAGCCGTTGGCAAGAAGCGGCTTGGTGTGTCCGGCGCGAACCACATTCACCGTACCTGCGGATGTATCAAACAGTGCAAGAGCCATCGTCACGAATGCATTGCGTTCAAGCCCGTCGAAGATATGCCTGTTCACATGAATCAGCATCTCCTTGGGAGAATCGAAGCTATGCGCTGCAAGCTGCAACATTCCCTGAATCTTACTCATATACAACGCCGCCGAGATACCTTTTCCCGACACATCGCCAACGACAACAAGTAGCCGATCGGGTGAAATTTTAATCAGGTCGTAAAAATCACCGCCTACGACTTCAGCGGGAATTGACACACCCGCAACATCCAATCCTTCCACCGTCACACTTGCAGTAGGCAGCAATCCTTGTTGAATACGCCGGGCAAGCGCGAGTGAATCGTCGAGTTTCTGCTTTTGCACTTCCGAATCGTGCAAACGGGCATTCTCGAATGCGATAGCGGACTGGCTGGCAATGGTCAGAAGCAAATCGAGGTCATCCTTGGAAAATGCCTTACCGGATTCCTTTTTACCAACGGCGATAACGCCAATCAACTCATCCTTCACCAACATTGGAACGGCAAGGACGATGCCTTGCGCGGCAAGCAAATTCTCATCAGTTTCTGTTTTATTCTGTGCTGTTTCATGCCGTTCAATATAGACCGGCGCTTGTTGGCGTTTCAATTCATCGAAGAGGGTTCCGCGTTCATCACCCAACGGCGGAATGCCGTTCTCCTTTGCTTTCGCCGGCTGCTCGAAACCGCTGTATCGCTCTTCATTCAAGAGGATGGCAACCTTCTTCAGGTGCATCGTTGAAGCAAGCTGTGTGGAAAGTGTCTTGACGATGTGGTCGAAATTGATAAGACCGGGAAGTTCGCGGCTCAGGTCGAGCAATGCCTTCTGGTAATTCACCCGCTCTTGGTAGAATATCCGCTCAACCCACTGCTCCACTTTGCGTTTTACAGGATCGAAAATGAGAGCGAGCATGACAAACGGGATAAGCGTGATGAGGAAGTTTTCCTTACCAGCGGGAATATCGAACAGACCGGTGATAAACCCGCGCACAAACTCGGAGAGAAACCACACCATAACAAAATACACAAGGGCAAGCACGGTGGTGGCAACAGCAAAGATGATACTCCGCTCGACGATGATGCTTGTGTCCATCAGCCCGTAGCGGAAAATGGCATAGCCCAACATGAACGGCGGCAGTACGAACATGATTACGGGCAATAGTAACTCGGGATTTACAAATTGTAAATACGGCAAGCTGACAGATATGACATATACGTAAATCAGGACAATGAACGCACCGATAAAGCTGATACCTACAGCATAGAACGGCTTGCGTTGCTCTGCGTTCAAATCACCGACAAATGTTATCAAGAACTGTACTAAACCAATCATGTAAAAACTACCGAGCAAAAACTGTACGACAGAATAGAAGATTGACGAAAACACACCGTTTGTTGATAGCACAAAGTATTCAGCGATAGTAAGAGCGGCAGTAATACTTAGCAGGACGCGAAACACCCATGGATTGGCGGTTACTTTCTTCTTTACAGGAAAATGCAGATAGAACCACAACTGATTGACCAAAGAAAAACTGTAACACAGCGTAAGCATGCCATAGATGACTAAGCGCGACCAGACAGGCACATATTGATTCCACCAACTCCCCGCCACACTGAAGCAAAAAACAAAGCCGCACGATAGGCAATACCATATAAAACGTTCGGCAATATCATTGCGCCGTGCATAGACGACAACCACCATGCCCACTAGAATAAAACCGAATGCGGTAAGCAGGAGTGCAAATCCATACGTGCTGAATGTCTTGGTTATACGGACGTATGTTTCGATATACCGTCCATTCCGCTGCACGCCATATTGTACGCTTTCTCCGTTCTTTGCCTTATCAATAATCCGCTGAGCAGTTTTATACGAGAACTGCCTGCCGTCGAGCATGACAAGGGTATCGCCGTTCTTCAAACCTGCGGCATCGGTCACTCCACCCGGAACAATTTCTTCAATCACGGCAAGCGAATCCACCCGTACTCCTTTGCTGTAGACAATCTCCCATGCGCATTGG
>JAEUSO010000154.1 GCA_016788605.1 Candidatus Kapaibacterium sp.
GGGATTCACCAAGAGCGGCGACTTCCCCGTCCGCAATGCCATCCAACAAAACAAACGACTGAACGACGATGCCTTTGTAATGCGATTCGATGCGCTTGGCACTATTGCGTGGTCCACATTTTTAGGCGGCGATTTGAACGAGAGTTTTCGCTCCGTTGCGTTTGATTCAACTTCAATTCAACGACCGAACATCATCCTGACCGGAATCACAAACAGCATTGACCTTCCGATAACCGGCGGGTACAGCGGCAAGGCGCAGAACTACGATGCCATTGTAGCATCATTCACTTACGACGGAGGTCTGATTTGGTACCGGCTCTTCGGCGGTACGGGCAATGACGAGGCGAATGGCGTTGCGATTGACCCCGACAATAACATTCTGCTTTGCGGTTATACAACCACCGATGATAACGGCAACTTCCCCCTGCTTGGCGGATTCCAACCCAAATATGGCGGCAATCCTGACGGTTTTTTAGCGAAGTACGGCACGGGAGGCGACCTGCAATGGAGCAGCTATCTGGGCGGTGATCAGATAGATAATGCAACGGATATTTCTGTGGACGGTATCACAAACTTTGTTGTGGTCGGCTACACATCGAGCAAGAACTTCCCTGTTACTGCGGGTTCGTTCCAAACCGTACACGGCGACGGTGGCACTGCATATGACGGCTTTATTACGAAGGTCTGCAACACAGCGATACCACGGGCTATGTTCAAGGACCCGCAACAGCCGCGAGAATATTGCAAGGGCGGCACGACAACGTTGATTGCAACAAACACATCGTCATCGGTTGTGTATGATTCATACCTTTGGAAAGTCAGAAAGGATAGCACGGATATTCCAGTACAAAACAATACGCGCCCTGAATTTAGAGTACCGCCAACGCTCGATTCCGGCGAGTATAAATTCGTCTGTTTGGTGACAAACTCAAAGAACTGCCCCGCTTCGAGCGATACGATTACTGTGCGTATCAACGAAGCTCCTACCATCATTACCAAGCCCTATAAAATTTGTAAAGGCGAGAGCATTCAACTTGATTCCGTCCGCATCATTGGCTCAGGGTCATACACCTACCGGTGGAACAATGGCAAAACCCTGAACGACTCGACACTGCGAAACCCTGTTTCCACACCCGACACCTCGACGATGTATTTGCTCACTGTCACCGATAACAAGGGATGCTCGAACAGTCAGCAACTCTTAGTGGAAGTATTGGAATACCCCACACCTGTCATCACAGCATCGGGCGACACGACGTTTTGTATCGGTGGCTCGGTTGTGCTTGATGCCGGCGCAGGATTCGCAACATACAAGTGGTCGAACGGCGCTGTAACACCAACAATCATTGTATCATCAAGCGGCGTATTCACAGTTGATATTACCACTGCAAGCGGATGTTCGGCATCGTCAACCCCTAAGCGTGTGACCGTCCATCCTCTGCCATCGCCTTCGATTATCAGAACTGACGACGAGTTGGAAACACAACGGTATGCGCGGTATCAATGGGTGGAAGGAACAACTCCTGTTGCCGGTGCTACTAACCGTCAATTCGTAATTCCCAAACCCGGCATCTACTCCGTTCAAGTAACCGACAGCAACGGCTGCAAAGCGCAGTCGCTGCCATTCGATGCACAAATCAAGGGATTGGCATCCATACGTATCGGTTCGGATTCCGCCTCGCCCGGCGCAACAGTCCTCATTCCCGTTACACTATTTTCTTCATCGCGGTTAGACATGATTCAGGCATCACAATACAAGATGTGGATTTCATGGAATGCGTCTGTTTTGCGGCTTCGCGGTCTATCGAACACCATTCAGCAAACGCCTGTTACGATAACGAATGGTCGGGCGCAAACAATGCTCTCCGGCACACGTTCAGGCAGCAGCGGTGTATTGACTGTGATGACATTCGATGTCGCGCTTGGTGATGAAGAACTCTCCGCCATCACGATTGACTCTGTGCGATGGACAACGCCTTCGATTGTTGAAACAACTCCTATCAACGGAACATTTCTGCTAACGGGACTTTGCAAGCGGCTTGACACACGACTCTTTCGAGACAACGGAACGTTTGGCATTACCATGATTTCACCAAACCCGTCATCGTCGGAAAGCACGGTGCGTTTCACGGTTATAGAAGATGCTCCCACACTGCTGACATTGACAGATACAGAAGGACGCGAAGTATCAACGGTGTATTCCTCGCAGTTAGCTGCGGGTCAGTACGAGGTGCGGTTTCCAACAGCCGCAGTTGCAGCCGGAAGATACATGATACGCTTGTCGTCGGGCAACCTGCTTGCCAATGCACCACTGGTGATAGTACGGTGATGCGCCAACCAATGACATACCTCGCAGTTGCACTTACAGCGTGCTGTGTTGTGTATTCAGGCATGGCTCAATCGTCGGTGTTTCGAAATGATTCCATCCGGTACGGCTACGCGGGACTTATAGCACAAGGCGGTTTGAATCTCCATAGCGCACAGTTCGGCGACGTACCGGACTTCTGGAATTGCTCGCCCGGTTTCACAGGCACAACCACCGTCGGATTCCAAGCTGGACTGACATTTGAAACTCCATTGCAGAGGAAATCATTACCACTCCTCCGCTCAGTCCCGGATTCCGTTCTCTCCTTCATCCGCAACCCGCTGCTCACTGCGCGCGTGATAGCATCGTCGGGAACAACGCGCTTTGCAACGCCGGAATCAACACGAATTTTTCTGAACGGCGAAGAAGCGGAAGCAACATTCAATCATACGCTTGATATAACACGCACAACTATCACAGGCGAACTCTTCCTTGGCGAAGCGGATGTATGGAAATCTCTGAGTGTCCATGCAGGGATCTTCGCATCATACTCATTGAGTTCAACGTTCTCATTCAAAGAGGAAATTGTACAACCGGCGGCTCGCGGAGTTTTTCCCGACGTGAATCGAAGAACCCGTGCAGAGCAAAGCGGCACAATGCAATCGCTCCGACCGTTCGGAATGGGTGCATCGTTTGCCATTGGCTGGCAACTGCCGTTGGATAATACCGGCGGAATGTTTCTGCGACCGGAACTCACTTTACGGCAACCGTTTTGGGGTGCGTTCGGCGGCGCGGCTTCATGGAGCACAACACAAGTCATGCTTGGTGTGAGCGTCTTCCATGAGGTTGCCAAACCTGATAACATCATACCCGCCGATCAACCGTTACCTGCCATCAAGCAACCACTTAACCATCCGGTTGCGTCATGGTTTATCACGCCAATGATGTTGAAGCCGACCTATGCAGTCATTCCCATGTACGGACTTCGTGTGCTTGAACGTATTGCTGAAGGAAACGACCGACCCGCCGACACTATCCGCATTTCGGGCTATTACGAGAAGACCGTCCGACCGCTCTTAAACTATGTGTTCTTCGATGTGCTATCGTCTGAAATCCCACAACGTTACAAGCGGTACGCAACGCCTGATGAAGCAGTATCATTCTCAATGAAATCACTCTTCCGAACGGGTATGCTCGAAACGTATTATCATATTCTGAATATCATCGCCGTTAGGATGATGGAATTGCCCGATGCAAAAATCACCATCACCGGTTGCAACATGGGTAATGAGACCGAAGGAGGCAAGACCGACCTCTCGCGCAAACGGGCGGAAGCGGTGCGCGACTACCTGACGGGCATATGGAAGATAGATGAAACTCGCATCAAAATCAAAGCACGCAACCGTCCTGAAAAAGCATCTGCCTACGGTGACCCCGACGGAGATGAAGAGAACCGTCGTGTAGAAATCACATCGAACATTCCCACACTGCTTGAGCCGGTGTTCACAACCGATACGATGTACATTCCAACACCTGATGTCCTCTACGCACAGCCCGTCCTTTCACCAGATGTTGATGCACGTGCATACTCGGTGAATCTTAGCGTGGACTCAGTGCTGAAATCCACCCGGACTGATACAACAATGATGCAGGCGGAAATCGAACTACCGCTCAACGAAGTAATGAAAACCATCCGACCCACCGATACAGAACTGAATGTTGAAGGATTTTATGCGTTGCGAAACGGCATGACGGCGAGGGCGCAGAGCTATCCGGTGTATCTCAAGTTTAATGCAACACGCCATGCTTCTGTGCGTGACACAGCCAAAGGAAAGAATATCGAAAAGTATAGTTTGATCCTCTTTGATTACGATGACGCAAGCTATAATCCAAGTCACGAAGGCACGCTTGCATTAATCCGCTCATCCCTCACACCCGATGCCGACGTGTATGTGAATGGATATACCGACCGTATGGGCGAAGACGACTATAACCAACGGCTATCCGATAAGCGTGCACGCGCTGTGGCAAAGGCATTAGGCGGCTCGAAGCCAATTACTTCAACCGGCTTGGGCGAGAGTATTATTCTCTATAACAATAACACCCCCGAAGGTCGTTTTTACTGCCGCACGATTGAAGTGCGCGTTGAGAAACCCACGAAATAACAGGAAGATTTTTTATCTGTGAATCATAACGAACCGCTTAGTACAAAACGCATATTCTCTTTTTGGTATCCGCTTGCATTAACATGGGCGATGATGGCTTTGGAAGGTCCCGTGCTTAATGCTGTTGTCTCGCGCATGGCGGAACAAAAAGCCAATCTTGCAGCATACAGCACCGCTGTCAGTTTGGCGATGATTATCGAGTCGCCGATTATTATGATACTCAGCGCAACAGTAGCGTTAGTGAAAGGACGGGCATCGTATTACGCTCTCCGCAGGTATATGATTATGCTAATGGTTCTGGTCACTGTTATCATGCTGATTGTGCTTATTCCGCCCGTTTTTGATGTTATCACGCTACGTATTCTTTCCGTTCCTCAGGAAATAGCTTCGTTACTCTACAAGGGATTGCTCTGCCTTGTGTTATGGTCGCCAAGTATTGGTTACAGGCGGTTCTATCAAGGGCTGATGATAAAAAAAGGTAAGACGCGGTTAGTCGCAATCGGAACAATCTTCCGTATGATGACAATGGCGGTTAGTGCGTATCTGTTCTATTCGTATTCCGGGTACGATGGTGTGGTTGTCGGCTCGCTCGCACTGAATCTCGGTGTTGTGTTCGAGGCGGTGGCAACACGCTTCATGGCACGTGATGTAGTGCGCGACTATGAAAACGACACGACTCCTGACGAAGCTCCATCGGTATCACGCATCAACACGTTTTACATCCCGCTTGCGCTAACATCGATTATGGGTATGGCGGTGAATCCTATGCTGATTTTCTTCATGGGTTTGTTTCCGTTCACCATCGAATCGCTTGCCGTTTTTCAAGTCATTGATTCTTTTGTCTTCCAGTTCCGCAGTCCGGGTTTTTCATATCAGGAAACGGTACTTGCGTTGCTCGGAGCCGGCAACAAGCATTACGAAGCAATCAAGCGGTTTGGATTGTTGATAATGGGAATGACCGTGTCGCTTCTTGCGATTGTTGCTTTCAGCCCCCTGCTTACCTATGTCTATTCCAAGTATCCGTACGGACTGTCAGGTGAACTTACATCATTTGCCATAACACCGACGCAAATCCTCGTCTTGCTTCCTGCACTTTCGGTGCTGTATTCCTTACAGCGAGGCGTGCTTATCAATTCCCACCGTACAAAACAAGTCACCCTCAGCACACTCTTCGAGGTTGCCTCAATTGCAGTATCATTGGGATTGATATGGGGTATTGCCCCCGGACTGACCGGAGCTACGGCTGCCGCTATCGCAATGATTGCTGGAAGAATAATCGCAAATGTGTATCTATGGATTGAGTCACGAAAGTCGCTTAATGAGGACTGATTACGCCGAGCGCATCATTTCGGTTTGCTCGCGTAGAATACGCAACTTCCGTGCTAGTTCCGGTGCTGTGAAATCGAGTTTCTCCTGAACATCCATCGTGTAGGATATGTAACCGAGTTCATGACTCAACCGACCGACTTGATAGAGCGCATTCACAAATGAATCATTTTGTTGAACTGCCTGTTTATACACGTCAAGCGCCTTCTCCCGCTGAAATGCACGTTCCATCGCCATCCCGAAACCGATATACATCGCTTCGCTATCGGGTAACAGCCGCACCGCCTCTTGAAAGCTGTCGTGCGCTGCATTGAACCGTGCTATCGCCACCTGTGTTGTCGCTAAGTGAAAATATGCCTCGGCGGAACGGGGGTTAATAACAAGGACATTCTTAAACGACTGTATCGCCTTAGCATAGTCGCCGTTTCGTTCGTACAAACATGCCCTGCGGAAGCATGCTTCTTCATTTGTCGGCTTAAACCGCAATGTCATTGTGTATGCAGAGATTGCCTCGTTAGATTTATCGAGTGACTCCATAATCAATCCATACATAAACATTGCATCCGGATTCTTCGCATCAATATCAATTGCTATTTTGATATAACGCAATGCTTCTGTCGTATCACCCAGTAAGCGATATGCATCAGCCAAACCGACATACGCAGAGAATAATGTAGCATCGCATTCAATGGCAATATGATATTCCTGCATCGCTTCATCCATCTTTGCCTGCTTAACATATACATCACCTAATCCTGAATGCGCCCGTGCAAACCTCGGTACTTTATTCGTCGCCGCTGTGTATGCGGAATGTGCATCAATCAGATTACCTAAACGCATTTCCAAATCGCCGATACGTGTGTATGTCGCTGCATCGTCGTTCGATCCGTCGAGCAACTTATATTGCAGGGCAATTCCGCCCTGATAATCTCCAACAAACTCCAGTATCTTACCTGCGTAGTCCAACATTTCCTTGGTCATATCACCGTTGCTCATCTGCTTGGTAATGTGTTGCGCCGCCTGCTCGTATTGTTGTTGCAACGCATAGACGGCAGCCAAGTAGTACTGCACATAATCATACGATGAATCTATGGCTTCAGCAAGTTTCAGAAATCGTAACGATTCTTTGTAATTCTTGGATTTATATGCACTAAGACCAGCATAATACAATGCTTGCAGATTCGTGCCATTCAGTGCTATCGCTTCTGCTAACGTGAAGTATGCGTCCGTGAACTTACCGGCGTTGTATTGGGCTATGCCAAGTTGCGTGAAGAGAGCAGGATTCTTCATATCAAAACGGAATGCTGCCTTTGCAATGTCAATCGCCTTTTCCCACTCTTTTTTCTGAAGAGCAACCGCCACATGCACAAGGTGAACCTGAATGACATCGGGTGCAGTTTTCAGTGCGCTTGCAACTGACTTTTCAGCATCCGTTATCATACCCGATTGAAGTTGAACTGCTGCCAATTCACAAAGTGCCTGCCAGCTTTGACCATTGACTTCAATACAGCGTTTCATCGCCTTTTGTGCCTTATCTGTGTGTCCGGCGGCACGATATACAGTGGAGAGCAACACATACATTGGCACAAGGTCTTTACGGGATTTTAGAATGTCTATGCAGAATGCAATTCCATTTTTCGCATCAACATGATTCAAAAGAATATCGCGTATTGCAGAAGCTGCATTTTCATTATTCTCGTCGAGAAGCAAGACCTTACGATAGTGGCTCAAGGATTCATGCCAATGTGCATCTGAAGCAGCACTAACGGCAGCGGCAATGCTTCGTTCAATTGCATCGTGTATTTCCTTGTCAATCTGATGAGCGTTCCATACGAAAAACCATGTGCCGTCCTCATTCTTGCGAAAGAACTTTTTTACGAATGAGGTTTTTGATGTAATTGTGTCAGCCATACTCTTCCATGATATTGCACGAATTATCGGCTTATCAAAACAGAAGTATAATTTCTTGCACGCCTTTATTGCACGAAAGCAGGTTGCACAAGCCGATACGAGGGTGAATGGACGGTTTCCACGGTGGCAACCGTTGAATCTGTCGTATCAAGTATCGGCAGCATGAGCGTAACGGTTGTACCAACACCTTCTTCGCTTTCAACGGAAACGGATCCGTTATGTAATTCGGTAAATCGTTTCACGATGGACATACCAAGTCCTGTGCCTTTTTCGTTATTC
>JAEUSO010000155.1:0-5284 GCA_016788605.1 Candidatus Kapaibacterium sp.
CGCACTGGCAGATGATTCACTCTCTGCAAAAAACTCTTTTGCCTGAAAACCGAAGATTGATGCCACTGCATTTTTAGGAATCACCGCAATAGATTGGTTGTACTCGCGCACAGTGCCATTATAGTAACGTCTGCTTTGGTTAATCTTCTCTTCGATGTCGGTAAGGTCGCCTTGCAGCCGAAGAAAATTCTCATTCGCCTTCAGTTCAGGATAATTCTCCGCCACAGAATATAGATTCATCAATGCACGTTGCAATCCTTGCGATGCCGTTTGTTGCTCGGCTGGTGTTGTTGCCTCCGCGCTTGAGTTACGCCATCGGGTTACCTCAACCAAAGTTTTGTTTTCATGTCCGGCATATCCTTTCACAATCTCAACCATATTAGGAATCGTATCGTTGCGTTGCTGCAAGAATGTGCCTATCACACTCCATGCTTCTTCCACGAGAATACGCTCTTTCGTCAGCTCATTATAGATGGCAACAATCAAAATACCGAGAAGGAGAATGATTGCTCCGATGATGATTATAGTAAGCATGTTAGTTCTTTGTTGAGTGATAGAAATTATTGCAATACCAGCGTCACAGTTTCCGAGAGCGGGGATTCGCCTTGCTCACTGATAACCCGGACGGCATAGCGATGTCTGCCATACCGGTAGTGGCGTGAGTCATTATACAGCAACATAGCTGATGGGATAGATTCTAATGCAGTAAAATCATTGTCATCGAGCGCACGATATACCACAAACCAATACTTCTCTTTGGGCTGTGTGTTATACTTCCACGATAGCCGTACTGATTGTGAAACGCTATCATACTCGCCCCGCAAATCGGTAACTACCGGTCGCACTCCCGTATCGTACGGTTGTGCAAAAACTACCGATGATGGCAGTGATACTAAACCACTGCTGTCGCGTGCAAGCAATCGGTACTCATAGCGGATATTTTGTTGCACGGATGTATCGGTGAATGCCGTCGGTGCAGTACCAAGTAGAGCGTATGCTTTCCATTCTGTTCCGCTCTGCTTTCGCTCAAGTATATGCTCTGCAACATCCGCACTCATAGAGTGTGCAATGCTAAGATGCACGGCATTCGGCTCAACAACCACAGTACTGATAAACGGTGACTCCGGTGGAACAATATCGGGACGCTTCACTTTGATTATCTGACTAGGAACAGAGTGATGGTAGAGATTATCAACAGCAACAATTTTGTAATACACATAAGGTGTGAGCGTATTGACTAAAACTGTATCTGTAAACATGGTGTCCGTCAGAATCAGATTGGAGCGTTGCGTGAACTCGTGGTCTTGCTGATTCGCCCACAGGACGCGGTATCCGTAGAGGTCGGGTTCTGCGCCAAGTTTCCATTGCAAGCGCACGATACCGGAACTATCAATAGTTGCTGTTATATCTGCCGGTGGTTCGGGTGCAAGGGTATCACGAATATCCGCATAGATAGCATCAATCTGTGTTGCATTCATTGCACTGTCGAATGCAACAACGGCATAGTATGGCTCGGCGGATGAGGCGAGGGTATCAATAAACTTTGTTGAAGAATTCATCAGCATATCTTTATGTAACGGATAAAACCGTGTGGTTGGCGAATCACTTTTCATTACCATATATCCGCGAACATCCGCACTGTTAGGATGCTGCCATTCAAGTACCAACGACGATGCGTCATAACCGTACGGCTGTTTCAACACAGGAGCGGCGGGCGGTGTTTTATCACGCCCCATCGCCTGTACTTCCGCAGGTTCGGTTTCCATACCAAACGGGTCTATCCCCCGAACAGAGTATGTATGAAGTTTGTAAAATCCCGCCGTTGTGTCCTCGTATGTTAATGTGTATGATTGCGTACTCTGGCTCACCGCCGAAACAACAGGCAGCGTATTCAAGCGGTTTTCTTTACCCGGTTGTGATGAACGGTACACGTAGTAGCCCGAATACCGCGAACCGGAAAATGCGTCCCAGAGGAGCAGCACCTTGCCTTCGCGTTCTTCCACCCGCACGTTGGGCGGTGCGGAATTGCGTTGCATCCGACCTGCAACACACGAAGTGAACGCAGTATCGCGGTACTGACGCTCGGCTTCCGCCGGATAGATTCGATACGCATAAAGTTTGCCTTGTTCAACGTTTGTATCAACATAGCGCAAACCGAGTGCTGTTGCGGCTTGCGGACTATTATCAGCGGCAAACAAGGCGAAGGTGAACCGGTTTCCTTGCGTTGCTACCGATGTCCTGAAATCTTGGAGCGATGCAGATTTCGGAACACCCCATGTACCCAACAAGCACTGCGCGGCAATACCCATCATTGTGTCCGCTTTCGATGACCAACTGACAACATACGGTTTCCATTGTGCGGAATCCCATGCGCGAACTGGCGTTCGTGTAAGCCGGAGCGGTGTGGCTGTCTTCTTTCCGGTTGTGTCAAGCTCAATGCGGTCAATCACAACACCTGTTGATGAGAGCGCAAGCCACATTGCCGTTGTTGAAGGTGCCCACCGGAGTATAACGGAATCACCCATCGCACGGGCGACAGCATGAAGTCGCGGTCGGGAAATCTGCGCTGAATCATCCGGCTGTTGTTTTGCGGTTGCAGATGTTTTTTGCGCGGCGGCATGTTCAGTGAACACGGCAAGGAGAAGAAGAAATGCGATGTACATTCTATGGTGTTTGATATTCATTGTGTTCTCCATGGTTATCGTGGTGCTTGACCGGGTGTGCCAAATTCAAATGGACGGTAGATAACCCTGTCGCCCGTATTATCCGAATTCACACCGCACTCGGAAGTTGGCGGTACAAACCGAATATCAAACTGATACGTACCCTGCGACGGCGGCATGTACACTCTGCCGGTTATCAACGACAACCTGTTCCGCTCTTGTGTATTCAACCGCATAAGTAGCAGCCCGTTGAACGACGCACTCATTGCATTCGATTTCAGATTATCAAAATCAATGGGTACAATCACACCGTGATTATACTGCCATGTATATCCGGTGCCGGAACCGCCGCCGCCGAGTATTCCTATAAGCGACGGTGATATTCCGCTGACGTTTCGTATGCGGCGCAACGCAGGGTTATCCAATATCGCCGGCTGTGTTTGGAGTAACCTGTTCATTCCAACATTCTGCGTACTGGCAACGCTGATTTCACTTGCAGCAAGCGGGTTGGCAAATGAAGGTGCGAAAGCCCGCCACGGACT
This sequence comes from Candidatus Kapaibacterium sp., assembly GCA_016788605.1. GTDB lineage: Bacteria > Bacteroidota > Ignavibacteria > Kapaibacteriales > NICIL-2 > JAEUSO01. The sequence goes on from JAEUSO010000155.1 coordinate 3,206, forward strand.
GAAATCACTCATCGGGTTATGCTGCGAGATTGCATACTGTTGTAGCGAACTGACAGAAGTGCCAATCCTCGAATACATTGTCCGTAAAAAATTCATATCATCATAAATGGACGGATTCACAAACGCGGTATGCCAAGCCGATGAACGGTTGTTTGCATCAACCTGAACAAGCGGCTGCACTTGATAGCGAAGCATTCCATAACTCATAACTGAACCCTCCACATCCGCTACATCGAATTGTTCAGAACCTGTTACCGGCACATTCAATACTTGCTGTGCATCACGCGCCCATTGCGCCGAGCGGACAACCGAGGGACTGCCCGCAGCCCTTCCAAATGTCAATGCCTGCATCTTTGCCGATAGCGTGTTGTGCATACTTGTTCGGAAGAAGAATACATAGAGCAGTTTCTCGTTTGCCGTCACCGCAGTCCCGTAATTTTTTCTCTGAACCAACCGTCGTTTAGATGTTATCGAAGTCATTCCGCTACGGAAAAGCAAACTCGATGATTCACGTGATGCCAGACGGCTCATATCAATACTCAGGTCATCAGGGTTGAATGCCGATGTACCTCGCACGATTTCCGAGGCATTCTCCATCCGGCGGATAATCTGCACCGCATATATCCTGTTATTTTCTAATGCCGGAATATCAAACCTGATAATCGAACCGCTGCTTCGTAATGTTGATGAGTTTTGCCCTATTGCACGCGGATTCATTTCCGATGTGTGATATGCATCCGTTTCGGATTGCGTATTCGTAGGCAGTGCAATAAACCTCGCCTTATAGGCATATCGTTTTCCCGAAGGTGGTGTTGCATTAAAGAGTGTGGAACACGGTTGGAATGTGCGAACATATCCTTTGTTGCATTCGCCCTTCAGATGATAGCGCTGTAAGTTGCGTGGATACGATTCATGAACTGTTTCTGGTACGATATAATCAGGCGGAGATGCCACACTGAAGTAACTCATAATCAGCGTATCCACTGTTCGCTGTGAATACGGTGCGCGTTCACCGTTGAGCAACACGTCCGACCAACGGTTGGAATACAACACCGATTCTTCCTGCATTCGTGCATGGACAAACATTGCGTACCGTGCGCGGGGCGGCTCGATAAGCCATGTCTGCATATTTGCAATCGCCATATTTGCGTCGCTTGGATTGACGAACCATCCGCTGTTCCGAACCGGGTATGTTGAATAGGCGTTCATGTCTGCCGGAATGCGCGGGTCGAAGCGGCGACCATCGTTTGCAAGGCGGACATCGAAGCGCGGAATCGTAAGCCGAAAACGGCGAGTACGTTTGCGGTTCGGTCCGTATTCTTCTGTTAATTCAAACGGCTGGTTCAGTGCAAAGTTTGTTACGCATTGCGGTTGCACGTCCACAGGTACATCGGTTGCGCCGTCTTCAGGAACAACGCCTGCGACAAGCGGCACGTCGGCAAAGAGTTGGCGCGTAGGCACACACGGTTCACCGATTGTCATTGCAAATCTGAAGTCACCGCCGATGAGTCCGCCCAGCACGTTTATCCGACCGGCAAGCATTGCTTGAAACCATTCGGGGTTTGGCAGTCCGCCCTCTAACGCCGACCCAACACCAATACTTGCCAAGTCCAATTTTCTATTCTCCCCGAAGAGATTGACTTGGATTCCGACTGCCGCATCCATTGCTGCGTAAATCTGACCGCGTGCATACCAACCGTTCCATCCGATAACACCGCCGCCAGTGCCGCAACGCGCTTGTGCGCCGTAGTTAAGCATTGAAACATCAAAGCCGAGTAAGCCATTGAGTTTGGCATAGAATATATCTTGTTGTTGCGGTTCGCCCCCCATAGACAAGGTTGCGTTTGCACCAAAGGCAAATCCGTTTCCTCGTTGTAATGCTGTGTCTGTTCCACCTCTGCCTCTGCGCCACGAACTGATGAAAGAGGAATCCACCCCATAGCTTCTGATTCGCGTATAAAACTCGGCGGGTAATTCGGTTGGCGGCTCAAGTCCCATACCGCACATGAAATATGCACCGCCATTTATCGTGGCAACAGGCGGCAACAATACACGTAACGAACACGGTATCTGCGGCGT
>JAEUSO010000155.1:5294-7970 GCA_016788605.1 Candidatus Kapaibacterium sp.
CTCTCGCGATGGCGAAGGGCGATAGTGGCTGGCTGGCGTCCAGATACTTCGATCTCAGTCAGTCTATGAACAGACGACATAACATCGATGCAAACGAATGAAGAGCATTCGCACACCGCCCCACGCTGTAACCGGCTCTTGTTGAAAGCGGACATCCACGTTTCCTGTGAATGTCGGAACGTCGCCGAACTCGAACATAAATCGAGTTGATATCGTCAGGCGGCGGGCGTTTGATTGACGCTGTGTCGGCTTCGAGAAAAAGAATCCCTCACCTTCTAAAAAGATATTGCGCGGCACACCGCCGGCAAACGACATCCCTATCTTCAAGTCGGTGTTGAATGCTTCGGGCGATGGAAACGTACCGAGTGTCATTTGGGCAAAGAAGCCGAGTGTTTCCCCCGATGCCGAGTACGATGGCGTGTAGGTGGCGCTTGAGTTAGTCGAGCCAATCGGCGCACCTTGCATCTGCGCTTGGGTTCGCATTGTACTGACCGGTGTGGGTGTTGTTGCAGAACGCAGCCGAGCCGCCCCTGCCGCCGATGTATCAGAGACCATGTTATACCAAGCACCGCCGCCAAAACCATAGATTCCGACGCCGGGAACACCCGGTACCGGGAATCCTTTATCCCATGTTGCAAGCGCATCCACATACCAATAGCGGAATGTTGTGGCGCTGCCAGCCGAAACCGGCTTCGAGCCGAACTGCACGACACTCCGTATCTCTACGAGTTTGGCAAAAGTTGCATTAACCTCACCTCGAAAACCGGTACCGTATGTATTGTCGTTGTTATAGAAATTCACTCGCCCCCGTGCGCGAACCGCACCTGCATCAAAGTCAATGGCAATAGCATCAAGTTGAACACCATCGTATGCCGCGTTCATGGCTTCGGTCGTGCCGCCGCGCAGTGCGCCCCACAATGAAAGCGTCGTGCTTCCGCTAAGCGCGTTTATCCCGCCGCTGCTTGATGACGTTCCCTGACGTTCGGGCATGAGATTGACTTTTGCATGGAATTGCAACCCGATGCGCGGCAGATTCTCGGATGTTGTTCCGGTTACAAAACGGATGCTGTCAAGCGAGATGGGAAAGCCGCTTGCCGAGCCGTTCTTTGATTGTTGTGGTGATGCGGCTTGCGGAGTCGGATCGGGTTCAGGGTCGGGCGTTGTTACAGCGGCAAAACCATGTTGCGGTGATGCAAGAGACCACGTACCTGTTTCCACCATTCTGTTGCGGTCGGTCGAGAGATAAAAATTCTGGAAACGGATGCCGCGAAAATCCATTCCGGTCATTTGCTGACTTGTACTCGATACCGGTGTTGATCCCTGCACACTCAGCATACCGTTCAATCGCGCGAACGCGCTGAATCCTGCGGCGCGTCGGTCTATTGTTCCGTCGGGCAGGCGACGGGTATCGCTTGCCGTAGAGTAGCGGATACCGATGGAGGATGTTTGATGAAGTGTGAAGTTTGCAATCCATAACGGTGCTGTGAGGTCTGCTTGCGGACGGATGCCAAGCTCGAAGTCGCGTGTGCCGTCGGGCTGTTTGGCGTAGGTAGCGGAATAATTCAGCGGTTGCGAAAACACCGGAACGGATATGCGTCCGAACATATCGCCACGCTGCAGGTTATTCGAAAGAATACTCAGATAGACGCTGTCCACACTTGCGCCCCAACCGCTGAAGTTTCCTTGCGGATGTTGGATAACCGAGGTCGCCGATGCTGTCATGCTCAGACCCGTTCTGTCAATCAGCATCCGTGTTACAGTAAGTTCGGGATTACGGTTATCGAAGGTGCGGCAGACATCCGGCATTTTCAGTTGCAGACGCTTGAAGTAGAACCCGCGCCACATCACTGTCCGAATGCCTTGATAGCCGTCGGGGAATTGCATACCGGGTATATTTTCCTTTTCTGAAAAATCAATTCCGAGTGTATCTGTCTGAGCAGTGAAATCGCGGAGCGAAGCAGGCGACCATTTATCCATCGTGGCAAATGCTACGAAGTTGCCGTCGGCTCGAATCATCGTCGTGAAATCCAACTTCACACGTCGTGTGCTATCGGGATCGGGAGCAGGTACAAGGCATTCGCGGTCGAACTCCAACCGCGCTTTTACCCGTATGTGCTCAAACCCTTCGCAACCGAATTGAGCATACGTACCGGGGTCGCCGTCCTTCGGTGCAAGGAAGTGAAACGCCCAACGTCGCTGACCAAGATTGAATCCCAAATCATCGTATAAACCAATCTGAAACTGCCGTCCTATACCGCTGTTGCTGAAGCAGACATCACGTGCTGCAAATCCGATACGCTCGCCCTCGCCGAAGTATGGCATCGGGAATGACAGCACCACATTCATACGCGCACTTGTTGGACGAAAGACCATACCCATCACACCAATCACAATGCGCTGTCCCTCGATTGTCCGGTCTATTCCAATAGGAAGCGTCATCGGTTGGAATCCGGCAAACCCGCTGACGAGTCGCGTTGCATCCGAAGCAAGATTATGCACAGCGTCAATCTGCATCCGCGTCATGCGCGTATTCTGCTGTAGCGTGTTTGCAAACGATTGATCAACCGGTGAGTTTGTTGCTACCTTTCCCGTCATCTCGCCCTCAATCACTTCCATAGCAGTGTTCACACGCAAGCCCGTGAACACAACCTGCATTCCCGCACGGAACGCATCAAC
>JAEUSO010000156.1 GCA_016788605.1 Candidatus Kapaibacterium sp.
CGCACAGTTTGGTTCAACTGAACGCTTGGAGCAAGTGTATCAGATGCCGCTTTGGAAAATCAAGCGCGACGGTAGGGAAGAGATTAAGAAGCGTGTGCTGATGGAGCGCATCCGTGCATCGAAAATCATGGATGTAAAAGTCACCCGCGCCGAAGTTGAGGAATTCTACACACAGTACAAGGACTCGCTGCCGGAAGTGAGCCAGCAACTTGAACTGTTTCATATTGTAAAGTTTATCACGCCCAGCACCTCGACCAAAGACGGTGCGCTTGCACTTGCCAAACGGGTGCGCGACTCACTCCTTGCCGGAACCGACTTCTGCCAACTCGTAAAAAACCACAGTAAAGACCCCGGTACGGTTTCCTCTTGCGGCGACTTGGGGATGTATCCATGCAACAGCTTAGTTCCGGAATTTTGCAATGCTGCGAAACGCCTTCAACCGAACGAGGTATCGCTACCAATTGAAACACCGTTCGGTATCCACATCATTCAGCTCATCGAGCGCACCAAAGACCAAGTTCATACGCGCCATATTTTGATTGCTGTTCCGCGTCAGGATAACGATGTGGATGTGGCAAAAAAGTATTTGATGAACATCAAAGAACAGATTGAGCAAGGCAAGACCACCTTCGAGGAAGCGGCGCGTAATTACAGCGAAGAAAAGGAAACACAGGGTTTTGGTGGGGCAATTGGCAAAGCACAACTCAGCACACTCGACCCCGCGCTGAAAACACAACTCGAAGCAATGAAAGACGGTGGCATTACCGAGCCGTTGCAATATCAGGCAGACCGCACCAAGCCCGCATTGCACATCGTCTATCGCAAGCGGACATTACCCGCCCATAAGCCCACGATTGAAACCGACTATAAAGACCTTGAGCGCGTTGCACAATCCTTTAAGCAAAATAAGGAATACGAAAAATGGATTGCCTCGCTCCGCCGCGAACTTCATTGGGAAGTCCGCCAATAACCCTCCGTACTTTCCATCACTCACGAAAATCCAAGCAGTTGGCAAGATAGTTGCCCTTTCATCCGGTACGTCTCATACTATCTTATTACCGCTATGGACAGCGACATACAGTCACTTCCGATGCAAACAAACGTTGCGTTGCAATCCGCACGGATGCAAATGCTGACGAATGCCCAAAACGCATCCAAAGGATCGGACACATCAAACCTGAGTGCCGACCAGAAAAACGGTTACGCGAAAGTTGCGCGTGGCTTTGAATCCATGTTTGTCCACGAAATGTACAAAACAATGCGTCAGTCCATGCTCGACGACGACGAAAAGAGCGGCGAGGAGGACATGAGTTTTGGCGGTGATGTCTTGCAAGGCATGACCGATTTACAATTCGCCGACTCGGTGGCGCAAAGCGGCAGGGGAATGGGTATTGCAACCATGATTTACAAAAACCTGACGGGTGAGGACTCGCTGCCGTCTATAATCACGCAGCATACGGGAGTAACGCCGTATGGTCAAACAGCCAAAACGAGTGAATCACAACCCACAAACGCTGTTCAACCCGCATCATCAAAGCCCAAACAGGAACTCAATGAAATTCAATCGGTTGGAAAAACACCTTTCCTTGAACGGGTGAGTGCGCGGCTTGATAAATATGATACCATTATCAATAGTGCCGCTGATAAATTCGGCGTGAATCCCGCATTGGTCAAGGCAATTATCACAGCGGAATCGGCGGGCAATCCCAACGCAGTTTCGCCGGTGGGTGCGAAAGGACTGATGCAACTTATGGACGGCACGGCACGCGACCTTGATGTGGACGACCCGTTCAACCCGATACAGAATATCAGTGGCGGCACGGAATACATCGCATCCATGATGAAAAAATTCGGCACGCTCGACCATGCTATCGCCGCCTATAATGCAGGTCCGGGCAACGTGGCAAAACATAACGGCATTCCGCCGTTTGCAGAAACGCAAGCGTATGTCCGTAAGGTAAAACGCTTCCTGGCGCAGTATTCTTCAGACGAGGGCTAAGGAATCCGCTCCGGCATCCGATACTTCAGGCAAATAACGGATTGTTGATTTCGATAGCGATTTGCCCCGGCACGGATGACCAACACAGCACTACAAACGGAACTCATCTCCATACTCAGCCAAGAGCGCGAGTTTCTGGAGCAGATTGTTGAACTTGCCGAGCATCAGCAGCAGGCACTTATCCGCTTCGACGCCGACAAGATTGAATCCATTGCGTTGGAGCAGGAACGGCTCTCGAAATCCATGACCGACCTTGAAATGCAGCGGTTTCGCGTGATCAGCATCGCGCTTGGAATCACTCTCCGCGAGGCGCAATCCGTTACGCTAAGCCAAATGATTGACCATCTTGCACCAGAACATGTGGACGAGATGATGAATGTGAAAATGAAGATGAGCGTGTTGGTGACGAAACTGCAATTCCTGAACAGTGTGAACCGTGTGCTTGCACTACGTGGAAGAAACAGCGTCCGATCTACCCTCGATTTTATCTCGCAGGAAAAAGTACACGTTGTGAACGCATCGCTCTAAGCGCAACCCGCAACGCAACGCCAACGGAACGGATTCCGCACGGCGCAAAACAAATTCATGGATGAACAATGCTTGCAGCTTTTGAAATAGGCAAACGGTCGTTACTCACGCAGCAGCGCGGGTTGGATGTGACGGGTAATAACATTGCCAATGTGAACACACCGGGCTACACACGTCAGGAAGCCCTGCTCAAATCCACCGACCCTTTCTTGAACCGCGGAACTCTGATTGGAACAGGTGTGATGAGTGACAGGATACGCGCTTACCGCGAGCAATTCCTCGATAAAGAAATGCGTTCCACAATCGCCCGTAACTCCGGTTTTGAAGCCGATGAAAAACTGATTCAACGAATCGAAACTGCACTCAAAGAACCGAGCGATAATGGCATTGACTCAGCAATGGATTCCTTCTTCAAAGCAGTCGAAGAACTGAACTCGAAGCCCGATGATCTTGCACGGCGCATGAACTTTACGGCGCAAGCGCAAAATCTGGCACAAACGTTTAATGGCGTTGGCGAGGAACTCTCGTCACTGCGCGCGCAAACGTACCAGCTTGTTGATGCCAATGTTCAGCAGATGAACCGCTTGCTGGGCGACATCGCCGAAATGAATAAGGCGATTATCACCGTTCGCAGCAATAACAACGATGCAAGCGCAACCTACCTCGATAAACAATCGCAGATGCTCGAAGAACTCTCGAAGTTCGGTGATGTGCAAATATCGCGCGATGAAAACGGTGTTGCCGATGTGACGATGAACGGGACGATGGTTGTCTCGAATATCAACGCATCCACCATATCGCTGGCGCAGGATGTGAACGGCACAACAGGCGAAGTAACGGCAAAGCTGACGATTAAAGACAGGCAGGGAAATGTGTTGGGTAATTACACACCGCAAACAGGTGAACTCGCCTCGTCACTCAAGCATTTCAATACTACGCTCGACGACCGCGATTCATCGGGCGGATTTAGTATATGGAAACATATTGATACCCTTGCTGATGCGTTTGCAACAAAAGTAAATGCACTTGCACAAACAGGATACGGGCTTAGCGATACAGGCGCCACCCCGCCCGGACGGACGATATTCACCGTTCCGGCAAGTGGCACTGTCACGGCACGCTCTATTGCAATCAACCCCGCACTCATTTCCGATCCTTCGCTTGTGCCAACATCATCGGCTGCCAACGAGCCGGGCAATAACGATGTGCTGCGGGCAATCGGACAGCTTGTCAATGATGCGGCATTTGTGAACGGGCAAACGGCGCGAAGCTACTACGCGCTTGGATTGACGAAAGTGGCAAACCTCGGCGCGGATGCATCGAACGGAAAAAACGTAACGAAGCTCACAAAAGACCAAATTCTGACTCAACGCGAAGCAATGACCGGTGTGAACATTGACGAAGAAGCGGTGAACATGATAAAATTTCAACGTGCATTCGAGGCGGCGGCGCGTGTTATCTCCACCTCGTCGGAAATGCTTCAAACTATTGTTAATCTTGGAAAGTAATCGCTATGCGGCTGACCACAACATCCATGTTCTCGCAATATGCTACGAATGTCAATGAGATTTCGTCGCGTCAGGCGCGTAACCAAATCCGCGTCTTCACCGGAAAAAATATGGTGAATCTCGGCGATGATCCGAACGCCGTAACGAATATCCAGACGTTCTCGGAATCCATCAGCAAAAGCGAGAATTACAAACGCAACATCCAAGAGGCGCTCGACGAACAATCGGCAAGCGAAGGCGCGCTGCAAGGCATCTCAAACTCGCTCGATGAAATACGTCAGTTGGGTGTCGAGTCGCTGCAAATCGCCAACCAGGACAAGCTGCCCGTTCTCGGCGAGAAACTCCGCAAGTTCCTGACCTCGCTTGTGGACGGGGCGAACCACCAATACAACGGTGTGTATGTGTTCAGTGGCACAAAAACAACTGCTGCATCACTCACGCCTACCGGTGCTGAAACGCAAAAACTGCCATTCGAGATTGTTCAAGAAACCCCGACTGCCAGCAACCCAAGCGGCTTGCGTGTCACATTCAAGGGGAATAACGACGAGCGCAGTGTGAATACCGGTGCACATGCCACCGAGCGCGTCAGTTCCACCGCAGAAGATGCGTTCGGTACTGGCGGCACAGAAATGTTCACGAACGTCATCGCGCTTTACAATAAACTCATGTATAAACAGGACGGAACGCCGCGCACTGACAATGGCGACTTTGCAACAAAAGCCGACCGCGACAATATAGCCGGACTTGTGAAGCACGTGACGGACTCGTATGAAACACTCAATGCAGAGATTGGCAAACTTGGCGCACGCACGCAACGGTTCGATGCCATGAACTCGCAGATTGACGAAGATATACTCCGCATGAAAGAGTTCCGCTCGCGCGAGGAAGACACCGACGTGGCGCAGGCGATAATGGAAATGCAAAAGGACGACCTTGCCATGAGCTATGCGCTCAAAGTCGGCTCGAAAATCATGAGCCAATCCTTACTCGACTTTCTCCGCTAATACGCACGAACTATGAAACACATTTCTACACCGCTCATCGGCATCACGCTTGGTATTGCAATCATCGTGGGTGCATATATCTACGAAGGTGGCTCGGTTGCTGCATTTTTTCTGATTCCTGCAATCTCGATTGTACTTGGCGGAACGCTTGCCGCAACACTTGCCGGAACCACATTTGCGCGTTTCCTGCTCATACCCTCGTTCTTGCGGATAGCATTTGCAGGAAGGGTACATAACACCGTTGCCATCATTGAACAATTTGTCGAGTTCAACGCGCTCTCGCGCCGCGAGGGATTCCTCATCCTGCGCGACAAACTCTACGAGGTTGAGTTCCTCTTCTTCCGTAAAATGCTCCGCCTCTGTGTGGACGGTATGACGGTGGAACAAATCCACGAAACGGCACACGCCGAAATGGAAAGCATCAACGAACGGCATCTTGATAACATCGCACTCTTCAAAAAAATGGCGGGCTACTCGCCCACGATGGGCATCATCGGAACGGTGGTCGGGCTTATCACCACACTTGGCGCGGTGAACAGCAACCCTGCCATGCTCATTCAACACATCGCACTGGCATTTATCGCCACACTGTGGGGCATCCTATTAGCAAACATGCTTTGGCTGCCGATAGCCGAGCGGCTCACCACACTCCATAACGAAGAACTCCGCACCATGCGCCTTGTCCTCGACGGCATAACCGCGTTGCTGAATGGCTCTGCGCCAAGCGTCACCCGCGCCACTCTTGCAAGCGTGCTGCCTTCGGTTCAGCAAGACGCGCTCATCAGCAAACCGCTGCCGGTCGTCCGCATTGCGCCCATCGTTCCTGAATCAATGCAATAGAACTCTGGAACTCAATCAAGTAGAGGAGACGGCACCGCACCACACATTCCACCACATCCCTCCGCCTGCCGGAAAGGGCAGACCGTTTTCACCCTCCGTTGTACCTTAGTTTCAGATCATAACAATTCTTGAACACAAAATCATACATTCATTTTTGAGTAATACTGTCATATATTTCAGTTGTTGTTCGTGTGCATGATACCTGATTTATGGATTTACAGTGAGCTGGAGTGATGAAGTCAAAAGACATGCGTACAGTCCTTGTGGCATTCCTAAAGAATCCGTCGGATCTGCTAGTCGCAGAAAGACAAGGTTGGTATAGAATCCCGGTTTCTACCAAGAATATACCTCAGAATGTGAAGGAGAAGAAACTGGAATATATAGCATTTTATCAGCCAAAAAACTTTGGTGATGATGCATACCAAGTAGCAAAGTATGCAAAGGTGAAGAATATCAGTTTTGCAAAACGAAGCGAGCTTTTTCCAGATGAGTTAAGCGTTCAGCCCGACAAACTCTACTATAAAATTGAGTTTGACACAGTTGAAAATCTATCGCAACCAATACTATCTCACCTTCCCAGACGAATACTCTTTATCCCAACGACAAAAGCCAAGTTGTTCAACGCGAAGGAAATAAATGATCTATTCCATGAAAGCAATCTTGAAGAGAAACTCTGGCGAGCATTTGTGGAATCTAAAATCAAAGCGGAAAGACAGTACTTTCAGCACGTTAAGGGACGTAATTACATACTTGATTTTGCCATATTTTGTAAGTTGGGTAAGATAGATGTTGAGGTTGATGGTGATCATTTTCATGATAATCACAAAGCAGTAAAATATGACAAAGAAATATATATACTTTTTGAATCTCAAGTTTGGATTGTTCTACGTTTTCATCATGAAATGATAGATAACAAGTATAAATTTAATGATTCACTTGCACGTATTCGAGAGAAAATTATTCATTTCCACGGTATTAAATTTTCAACACAGTCAGACAATACCATTATTCCACCAGACCCTATGCATCCGGGTTTGTTTGATGAATGAAAGGGCAGTGATAGTGGGCTTCGTTCGTTGCGTTCACTACGTCTCATCAGTTCATTCCTACCCTACCGCCGGTATCTTCACCATGAAGGTTGTGCCGTAGCCAACATCACTGGCAACAGTAATTACGCCGCCGTGTTGATGCACGATGCGTTGAATGATTGGAAGACCTAAGCCCGTGCCTTCCGCCTTGCGCGTAAAGAACGGTTCGAAAATTCGTTGCAGGTCGTCGCTCGAAATACCGCTGCCGTTGTCGGTGACGGTGATACAGTTCCATTGTTTGCCATAGTCGGCGTCCTCGGCGAATGTACGGATGTGGATTTCGCCATTCACCGTGATTGCATCGGCGGCATTGGTGATAATGTTGATAAGCACCTGCTGCATCTGGTTCACATCAATGTTCGAGTGCGGAAGATTGTCGTCGAGGTCAATATCCACTGCGATTGTTTTGCGAAGCAATACGTCGCTAACAAGGTCGAGCGAGTCAATGATGACGCTGTTGATAGTGGCGGGTGTTGCTTGCGGTGGGACGGGTTTGGCAAAGTTCAATGTGGTGTCCACGATGTTTTGGATTCGCTCCACACCGCGCAACGATGCGTTGATATAATGCTGCCGCGTATCGGTTTCTTCCATCTTGCGCTGAAGCATCTGCAAACTCAGGTTCATCGCCGAGAGCGGATTGCGAACCTCGTGGGCAATGCTCGCGGAAAGCTGTCCGAGAAGCATCATCTTATCCGCTTGTATCAGGTGTTCCGAAAGCTCCCGCTGACGGGTGGTGTCGCGTGCAATGGCGAGAATAAGTTTCTGCCCTTCATGTTCGATAAATCGTGCACTTACTTCTAGACAAATCGTTGTTCCGTCGGGCAGGGGATATTGCAACTGACTGAGTACCGTTGGTTCGATACTCGCCGCAAGTTGGTGGTATATTTGCTTAAATTCAGGGATGCTTGACCCGATAAGTTCAGCATGGTCCTTTTGCAGGAGCATCGAGGCGCGCTCG
>JAEUSO010000157.1 GCA_016788605.1 Candidatus Kapaibacterium sp.
TGTCAATGCGCGAATACCGCGTGTGGTTTATGCCGCCGCCGACCCCAAAGCGGGCGCGTGTCACACCTTATATTCCATCACCAACGATGAACGCTTAAATCACCGCTGTGATGTTATTCCGGGAATCTGCGCTGATGAATCCGCTGCACTGTTGAAAGAATTTTTTACGGGATTACGTAAGCGTCATCACACAGGACACACAGCATGAAACTTGCTTCGCAACCGCTCGTCGCCGCACTCTATCTTGTTCCATTGCCTATCGGCAACCGTGAGGATATAACACTGCGGGCGTTGAGGGTGCTGCGTGATGCAGATATTATTGCCTGCGAGGATACGCGAACAACCGGGCAACTCCTTGCAGGATATGGCATCACTCCGCAAAAAATGATGTCGCTACACGACCATAACGAAGAAGAGCGTGCCGCCGGAATCATAGAAATGATACAGGAAGGGAAATCTATTGCCTTATGCAGTGACGCGGGTACACCGGGAATCAGCGACCCGGGATTTCGGGTAGTTCGTGCCGCTTGCAATGCAGGAGTCACTATTATACCGCTACCCGGCGCAAATGCCGCATTGACTGCGTTAATTGCAAGTGGCGTGGAGACCGATGCGTTCTACTTCGCGGGATTCCCGCCGCATAAAAAAGGGCGGATGACATTCGTCAAACGGGTTGTTGAGCGCGATTGCACGACAATTCTCTACGAATCTCCCCATCGAATAACGAAATTGATTGACGAACTCGCTGAAATTGCGGGAACGAAACGAAACGCTGTCATCGCCCGTGAATTGACGAAATCATACGAGGAGTTTTTACGGGGAACACTCGGCGAATTGCAAAGCGTATTGAAAACGCGCCCGCCGCTCAAAGGCGAGATTGTGGTTATCTTGCAAGGAATACAAGCATATCATCAATCAGAACAAACAGAAGGGGATTTTGAATAATGTTCATCAGTTTCGAGGGAATTGACGGTAGCGGAAAATCAACACAAGTGGATGTAGTGGCGGAATGGCTGCACAGCATGGGAAGGGAAGTCCTCGTCGTTCGAGAGCCGGGCGCAACGCCGCTTTCCGAGGCGGTTCGGGGAATATTACTCGATGCTCCGTATTCGATTGATCCTACTGCTGAACTCTTGCTCTTCTGTGCGTCGCGCCGCCAACTTGTTGAAACTGTCATCCGACCATCCTTAGCGGCAGGGACGATTGTCCTCTGCGACCGATATGCAGATTCTTCGACTGCATATCAGGGATTTGGACGGGGAATACCGCTCGAGTTAGTGGAACAGGCAAACATGCTTGCCACCGGCGGACTCCAGCCCGACCGCACATTTTATATTGACATCAGTATTGAAGAGTCGCAACGCCGCGCCCAACGCCGTGGCGAGCAACGGTTAGACAGGATGGAATCGGCAGGCGCAGAGTTTTACGATCGGGTTCGCACCGGGTATCATGCTATTGCAATTCATAACGAACGCTTTGTCCGCTTGGATGGAACCGAGCCAATTCAAGGTATATTCGAGAAAATCAAGGATACGATTCGCCAATACCTGTAATTTCGTGGCGGGGACACAAGAAATTTCGACGAAAGGGGAATCGTCCCGCCTGAACCTGTGTTACTGTTCCCAAACCCAAACGCGCAGAACAATATCTATTTACTCACACATTATTCAATAAACGCTACACCATGAAGAAATATCTTATTCTTGTTGTGTGCGCCATGACGGCGATTGTAGCCGGTGCAGAAGCCCAAACTGTCCGGTATAGCACCACCTCGTTCCTGAAAATGACGAAGGACAACCTGCCTAAGGCAATGATGACATCCGGTTATTCCAATTCCAAGGTTCTTGCCCTTGATACAAAAGCAAGCACACAGGCACTTTTGCGATCAGGTGCCCAAACACTCTACCTTGATAATTTCCCCATCGCTTCCAACTCGTTCGGTACGCTTAAACTGCAACCTATGTCACCCGTTATGGACGGCGAGACAAAAATCCGCGTGAAAACAAAAGACGGCTGGCGCATTTCGCCGATGATAGAAATGATTGCCTACAAAGGCGAAGTGGACGGTGAATCCGGTTCGACCGCATTTGTCTCGTATGCCGAAGGTGAAATGTACTGCATTATCAACCGTGCCGACGGACGTGTATTCCAAATCGTTCCGGGTGCAGAATCGGCAACGAAACAAGGTAACCACTTCATGACTCCGATTGTGAACAACGGTACGCAAGGAATCTTTACATGCCGTGCCGATGAATCACAGGATTATCACCGTATCACGGAAACCGATAAGATGCTGATGAGCGGTCAAATTCAGCAACAAATGGAAAAGAAAGCCAACGCATTGCAGGATGTTATCGGTAATGGAAAATTCCTTGAAGTAAAACTCGCTTTGGAAACAGATCAAAAAGTTTGGGTTCTACCTCGTATCAACCGCGATGAAAACCGTTTGAAGAGTTACTTATTCTCGGTAATTTCAATGGCGAGTATGCATTATCAGCGTGAAATTGGTGCAACATTTATTGTCGGAGATGTCAATATCTACACACCGGACAATCCTGCACCGTATGCTAATGTTAATACCGGAGATATCGGCGAGTTGTTACCCGAAGTACGGAATTTCTGGCGGAGTAACTTTGCATCTGTTGACCGTCACCTTGTACACATGTTCACCGGTTCTGGCAGCACTGATGTCGGTGGTATCGCATATCGTGAAACGTTATGCAGCCGTGACCAAGGATATGGTGTGAGCGGTATTCGCGGATCATTCAATTTGCCACTCATGGCGTTTGCGTGGGATTATTTTGTTGTTACTCATGAAATAGGTCACAACTTCGCAGCGCAACACACACATGCCTGTATGTGGAATCCTAAACTCGATACTTGTGTTGTCCGCCCGACGATTGGTGATGCTTGTTTTACGTCACCTGTTACACCACGAGTTAATCCGGGCAGTTTTATGAGCTACTGCCACTTAACATCAATTGGTGAAAACCCCGGTCCTCGCAGAACATTCTTACCTGTTGTTGCACAGGTAATCCGTGCCGGTGCTGAATCAAGAAGTAACTGCATTTTTGAACCGACAACACCGACAATCAAATTATTCCATCCCTACGGAGGAAGCGACCAAGTCATTACCGGCGGTACGAAAATCACTGTCGGCTGGAGGTCGGCACGGGTGAATACCGTAAATGTGGAATTCACGACAAACGGCGGTTCGTCATGGCAAACAATCGCAACAAATGTTGCTGCATCGGTAAACGAAACTGATTGGAATGTACCGGCTGTGGCTGCTGATGCGCGAGTACGTGTGTATAGCACGGCTAATCCGGTTGTAGGTGATACATCGGAAGCAAATTTCAAAATTGCAGCCGCATCATTAGTATTGAATTATCCCGCCGGAGGTGAACGCTTGGCGCGTAAGCGTCAGATTAGCATCCGCTGGACGGAAACACTTATTGACCGCGTTGTGATTGAGTTTTCGCCTACGGGTCAAGATCCATGGAACGTTATTGCAACCGGACAAACAGGAACACAATTCAACTATACGTTACCGGACCAAGACCTGCCAAACGCAAAAATCCGGGTGAAGGACCAAGCCAATAACACCCTGGTTTCCGAGAGCGGACCATTCGCAATCGGCACGCCAAGAGTGAAACTGCTCTCGCCTGCAACAACTGACTCACTCTGTATTAATTCCGATTTCACGATTAACTGGGAGAGCGATTTTGTACCGACGGTTCGCGTACAACTCTCTACGGACGGTGGTACAACATTCCCGCTTGGAAATAACATCGGAACATTCAACCAACCGCAGCAAACCCATGTTTGGCGCGTACCAAACCGCCCCACGACACGGGCGCGAATTCGAATCACCGACCAAGCGGACAACACTATTGTGGATGCAACACCGAGTGACATGACTATCCGTCTCTGCACAACATCAAGTGTGGAAACAGAAGAAGCTGCCCGTCTTGGTCTTGACGTGCTTGGTATTGCTCCGCAGCCCGCCGTGAACAATATGACGGTGCAAATCACATCAAATAATCCGATGCCTGTAGAACTTGTTGCAACCGATGTGCTTGGTAAAGTATTTTCGCTTGGCAACGTTATGTTGAACGGCGGAACTCAATCGTTTGATGTTTCGTTGCGCGATATACCGCAAGGCAACTATATCTTTGCGGTACGAACAGGTTCAGCACAAGCATCCTTCCCGTTTGTGATTGTGCGGTAGATGCATCGTCTCTCTTTATTGGAAGCGGACGGGTGTCTTACCCGCCCGCTTTTTTATTCTCATATCCGAGTTACTATTACCGACACATGTCAGTACTCAATTCATTGATTGTCCGGTCGTTGCCTTTAGTGCCGAAACCGGTAGTCAAAACAGTGGCAAAACGATATATAGCAGGTGACACGCTTAAAGACGCGGTGCATACTGTGCAGCAGCTTGCACGCATTGGTGCAACCTCGACAGTGGACGTACTTGGCGAGTTCGTTTCATCACGTGAACGTGCAGAGCATGAGTGTGCTGCATCCGATGCCGTTCTCGAAGCATTCCATACCTATAATCTCAATGCCTATCTTTCTGTAAAACTCACCTCGCTTGGGTTTGATATTGACGATGAATTCTGCTACAAGAATATCCTTGCCTTGGTAACTAAGGCGCATGAATACGGATTATTTGTTCGTTTGGATATGGAAAATTCACCCTATACAACCCGCACACTCGACCTCTATAAAAAACTACGCAGTAACGGATTCGATAATGTTGGTGTTGTTATCCAGGCATATCTGCATCGCAGCGAAGAAGACATTCGTTCACTTGTTCGACTGAATGCCGATGTCCGCCTGTGCAAAGGTATATACGTCGAGGATGCAAGTATCGCATTCAAGGACAGGGGCGAGGTACAACGCAACTACAAGAAACTGCTAAGGATGTTGCTGGATGGTGGATGTTCAACCCACATTGCAACCCACGACGATGTTCTGATTGACGATGCACAGGAATACACCGGAGCGCAGAACATTGACAAACAACAGTACGAGTTTCAAATGCTGCTTGGTGTACGCGAGGAGCGCCGCAACGATATTATTTCCGACGGATACAGAATGCGTATTTATGTTCCCTTCGGGGAAGATTGGTACGGCTATTCCGTCCGCCGGTTGAAAGAGAATCCACAAATCGCCGGTTATGTGCTGAAGGCACTGCTGACCGGAGAATAATCCACATCAATAACCCATTATTTACCCTCACTTTATTTTCACTCGGAGTACAGAATGTATAATGAGCAACCCCGTCAACAACCCTTCGTAATCACACTTCCCAAGCAACCTATATTCGATTTGCTGAATAATACGTCGTTCGTAACAACGTTCAGCGGATCCGGCTCAAAGTATTCAAACGATCCTGATCTGCCGCATAAGGTGGTGATGAGAACCTTGGAAATACGCGACATTGAACATATCCAAGTGAATATCTATACCGCCCGCCAGCATCGTGCGTATAATATCGAAGCATCCGCTGATGCACTGAACGAAATTCTTGATGAAATCCTGCCGATGGGTTTCACTCAGGCACACCTTCAAGTTCCCGATGCAGACCACTACTTCCGGGTAACGAAGAACTTCATGCACAAAAAGAAAACCGCTCCGACGAAAAACGATTTTAAGCCGGCGCATGATGCAAACAAGAACATGCCAATCAATCAGACCAATAGCGAAGAGCTGTTGAAGTATCTGAATATCACCGACTCGAAAGGCGTTATCCTTCACTCAATGCGTCCGAAGTTCAAGCAACTCAACCAGTTTATCAATCTCATCAATACAATGAGCATCGCCTCATTGAATGAAATCCGTATTGTTGATGCAGCGTGCGGTAAGTCATACTTGAGCTTGACACTGTACCACTATTTGGTGAATATCAAAGGGAAGACCGTATTCCTGACAGGTGTGGACAGCAATAAGGAAGTAATAAATTTCTGCACAAAAGCAGCGGAGGATTTGGGCTTTGCAAACGCAGAGTTTGTTTGTTCGGCTATTGACGAGTATGAAACAGACGGCGATGTGGACCTCACCCTTGCATTTTATGCACCCGATACCGCAACCGACGACGCTCTTGCGCTTGCAATACGTACAAACTCCCAGTCGGTATTCTGCGTACCGTTCGAGCATCATTACTTGAATGCCCAACTCAAAACCGCAGTTGTACCTGAAGAGTATCAGCCCTTGGTAAAAGACGGTATCGTCCGCGAGCGTTTTGCCAACTTGCTCACCGATGCTATGCGCCGCGATATTCTTCGCGCACACGGCTATAAATCAGAACTTATCGAGTATATCTCGCCTGATTATGTTGCAGCAAACATTGCACTGAAAGCGGAGCGCATTCCCAATGCCGACGTGCCGAATGAGGAAATCCTTGCATCGGTACGCAACATGCGTTCAACATGGAACTCCGCTCCGAAGCTGGCTGAAATCATGAATGTATAACCTAACTGCAAGCAGGCGATGAAATCTGTTCACGCGAAACATGAGCAAGTGAGCCGGTTTATCGCCATGATAACGCAGATGGGCATTCTCGACCGTGAGGAACTGCATATTGTGGACTGCGGGTGCGGAAAAGCATATCTGAGCTTTGCATTGTTCGAGTATCTGCAAACG
Source organism: Candidatus Kapaibacterium sp. (assembly GCA_016788605.1). GTDB lineage: Bacteria > Bacteroidota > Ignavibacteria > Kapaibacteriales > NICIL-2 > JAEUSO01. The sequence goes on from JAEUSO010000157.1 coordinate 6,655, forward strand.
AGATTGCATAAGAAGATATATCTGACCGGACTTGACACGAATCGTGATGTGATTCGCTATTGTACCGCGGAAGCTGAAAAACGTGGCTTTGATACAGCATCGTTTTATCAGACCGCAATACGCGACTTCAAAGGGAGCAACAAGGCGGATATTGTGATTGCACTCCATGCGTGCGATACCGCAACCGATGATGCACTCGCACTCGGACTCTCGCTTAATGCAACAGCGATACTTGCTGCACCATGCTGCCACCACTATGTGAATGCTCGGCTGAAACGCTCGACTACACCCGCCCTCATGTTGCCGATTATTCGCGATGGTATAACACGCGAGCGATTCGCCGACCTGCTTACCGATACGATGCGTAGCCAGATACTTCGTGCATACGGATATGAAACACACATGACGGAGTTTGTGGCGCAAGAACACACATCGAAGAATATCATGATCTCTGCAATCCGCAAAAGCGAACAAGTGCCAGATGAAACGTTGCTTGAGCATATACGCAACGAACGCATCCGGTGGAACGCAGCACCGAAACTTGCAGAATACATGAGCATCTGAGCAAGCCATTTAACAGACGACCTGACGGATTGATATATTCGTCGGGTCGTTTTATGACATACCATGGTTAACAAATCATTCAGAATCTACGTACACCCACGCCTATGAACATCATGATTACCGGCGGTGCCGGATTTATCGGCTCGAACCTTATCAAGTATCTTTTGCGTACAACCGATGTGCACATTGTGAATTATGACGCGCTCACGTATGCAGGAAACCTTGGTAACTTGAGCGATTGCGAGTCCGACCCGCGCTATACGTTCATCCATGGTGATATATGCAACGAGGCATTAGTGAACGAGGTGATTGAGCACCATGCTATTACTGGAATCATCCACTGCGCTGCCGAGAGTCATGTGGATCGATCCATCCAATCGGCGCGTCCGTTTGTTGATACGAATGTTGTTGGTACACTTGTCTTGCTCGAAGCGGCGAAACGTCATGGCATTACGCGCTACCTTCAAATGTCCACCGATGAAGTGTACGGTACGTTGGGCGACGAAGGTTTCTTTACCGAGGAGACACCCCTTGCCCCGAACTCGCCGTATTCGGCAAGCAAGGCAAGTGCGGATTGCCTCGTCCGTTCCTTTGTCCATACGCATGGACTGAACGCGGTTATCACACGGTGTTCTAATAATTACGGTCCGTATCAATTCCCCGAAAAG
>JAEUSO010000158.1 GCA_016788605.1 Candidatus Kapaibacterium sp.
TGATGACGTTCAATCGTGTGGTGTCTGATAATAATATCGAGTTCACTCCGCCCGCTCCCGAAGAATATGATGTCCATGAGTTTTTCTTACGCGGTGAGAAGCTTTGCCGTGCTGTTTATACTACTGTGTATGAGCCGATGCGCGAGAAAATGTCGGCGGTCATTCCCCATCTTGATGAGTGGATGATTGTGGAGGGCTATGGTAAAACATTGAGCAGAAACGGATTGGATACGGTAACCCGCGAGCTTGTCATTGTAGCTACGCTTGCATCTTGCGGCTGGCGGCGGCAGTTGTACTCGCATATCCGCGGTGCAATCAATGTCGGGTCACACCCGCTTGCTATCAAAGACGCTCTCATCTGTTCGTTGTACTGTGGATTTGATAATTCTTACAACAACGCGCTCTCTGTCTATGAGCAAGTCGTAACCTCACTCAGTGAATAGCAGTTCGGTTAGTTATGAACGATACACTCATCATATCGGATACGATACAAATTCCCTCATCTCTCATGGAGCTATCGTTTGCCCGTGCTTCGGGTCCGGGCGGGCAAAATGTAAATAAGGTCGAGACCAAAGTCACACTACGGTGCAGCATTACTGCAATCGAACCGTTGATTGGCGAGGCAACCGCAGTACGTTTGCGTAAGAGGGCTGGACGGATGCTGCATGAAGATGATATACTTGTGATTACGAGTCAGAAATCCCGAAGCCAGTTGGCAAATATCAAGAATGTGCGGAGCATTCTGCGCGGACTGATTGAAGAAGCCATGAAGGAAGTGAAGAAGCGTGTGCCGACTAAAAAAAGTGCGTCGGCAAAATCAGCCGACTCGGCAAAGAAAAAACACCATAGCACAAAAAAGAAAGAACGTCGCTGGCGGCTTGGGGAATCGCCTGATGAAGATGGGTTGGAATAAAAAAAGCCGGTGCATCACTGCATCCGGCTGTACTTGTACGAAGAGAAATGTTGTCAGAATTTCTGCTTTTCTAAGAAGACACCTTTGCTAATCTTGGTGAAAAATTCTTGGTAGAATTTTGCATCATCAATCGGGTACGTTTCCATGATGTTTCCCTGTGTGTCAAGAATACGTGCTTGGAAACTTGCACGAACACGGGTCTGCTTGCCAAAATCCGAGACGTTCACCGTAGCTTCTATTTGCTTCACATTTTGAACGCGCTGCTGCTGTTGAGTTCCGGTGCTTGGTTGCGAGTTGCGCCGGCGTGTGCCGAACACTGCGTCGCGGAACAGTGCAGCCCAAAAATCGTCGCTTACTCCGCTTGCGGGATTGGATGCGGTTGAAGAGTTGAGAGCTATTTCCTTCGATGCCGAAAGCAAACCAAGATCAACAACAGCATTCTTGACAATAAACCCGTCGTCTTGCAACGTATTGAGGACGGCTTTCATAACAAGTTTCACGTCGTTTGTATCGTACTCGCGTTGCTGCACTTGGCGTGTTTGTAGTTGCGATTGTTGCGTTTGTGTCTGCTGATTGGGATAGTTGATAACCGTACAGCCCGCAATTCCAAGAAGAGCGACGGCAGTAATGACAATGAGTATGGGTTTCATAAGTAAGTATATGTTGGTCGGGAATACGGCTCGGCAGTGCTTACGCCGTTATCAGAACTTAGATGAATGATACGCAACGTCTGTCACTTTGCTGTTGTCGTCGAATTTAATCACAACAGTAAGTGTGCGCTGTGTGCTTGATACCGAACCACTTTGGCGTTGTTCGCCGACTAAGATAACAAACCATGCCGACTGGCTTTGCGAATACGTGACTTCGGTTGCGATTTTATCATAGACCCATGTTTCTTTGCCGTTTGCGTCTTTGGTGACGATGTTCGGCGAGCCGAGTGACGACGCCACATCTGCGCCCGACATTCCTTTTTTTACGTCGCGCTGCACTTTGCCGACTGTCAAACTTGCATCGTTATTGTTTTGAACTTGTGCATTGTGGTCGCGTGCCGTCATGCAGCCCGTGAGCGAGAGTGATGAGAATGATGCGACGGCAATTGCACCGGAGAGCAAGAGCGAGGGGATTGAGATTCGTTTCATTGTAGCACGAAATTAATGATGAATTATGGCGGCTATAACGTACAACTATTTGATTGAGTTGCATATCCGCTGTGTATTTCTTTTGTATCCGGCGGCTTAGAATCGGAACATGATGCCCGCGTTGACAACAAGCAGGTCGGTTTTCGATGACAGTTGTCTTTCAATTACTTCATTCGTCGTTTCGTCCAGCTTATAAACTGAATATGTTGTGCTTGCACCCACACGGTAACTTGTGCCAAGCGTAAAGAGGATTTCCTGCCTGCTGTCGGGCATTTCGATAATCTCGGCGATGCGGAACGATATCCCCGCTCCGGCACCATAGAAAAATGGTGCGCTTGTCTTTGTGACTATATCTGGTGATTTATTAAAAATTTTCAGTTCATTACTCGCTCTGATGAAATTCAAACCGGCATGGACTTCGACGTATGGCTCTACTATACCAAATCGTGGAGCAACACGTGCAAAGAGCGAAACGGGAATCATCATATTTGATATATCCAGTGTATCATTCACATCCCGTGATATTGTACCGACGAGAGTTTTTTTGGGAAAGTATTTCGTACTGCCGCCATAGAACTGAAAGTCGGCATTGATACCGAACTCAAGTGGAATATTGCTCATCCTGTATCCGCCATTGATACCGAATCCCAATCCGGTTGTTTTTCCACTATCTGCCGTGAGTGCATCCTTAAACGCACCCATCGGCGAGCTGTAAGCAAAGGTCAATGAGAAAAACCCGTTGAGCGGTTGATTGCGGAGCGCGTCAATCACCTTGCGCTCATCCTCGGGCGAGAGGCGCGGAGCGGGCTGCCCTTGGGCAAACACTGTTACTGAACTAATGAGGATGAAGAATAACGCGAGAACAGATGCAGGCAGTTTCATACAGAGAACACGTATAGTTGAGAAATCAATCGGTGGCAAAACTATGGCGGTTAGAGGTGCTTTCCGACATGAGTAGTGGTTTTGTAGTGGATTGACACAATGATGCTGGGTTATCTCCGCCGCTAACATCACCGTTATCCCAATCACATTGGTAAATTCGCGCAAACAACGAATCTAACCGTTACGCACTATCGTCGATGTCCTTATTTGCACATTTGCAACCGCTCACAACGAATCTCGACCCCGCTACTGTGGTGCAGGGGTACGCTGCGTCATTCTTTCCGATGGCGGAACTTGACGGTACGATTTATTGGCACTCGCCCGACCCCCGCGCAATTATACCATTAGATAACATCCGCGTTTCGCGGTCGCTCCGCAAAACAATCGAGCGCGGCACATTCGAGATTCGTCTCGATACATCGTTTCCCGAAGTCATACGTGCTTGCTGCGAACGCCGCGAAACATGGATAAGCGACGAGATTATCCGCACGTATTCCGAGCTACACAGTATGGGGTTTGCCCATTGTGTTGAGTCATGGCAGGATGGCGAGTTGGTCGGCGGATTATATGGCGTCAGTATTGGCGGTGCTTTCTTCGGCGAGAGTATGTTTTCCCGCGTCAGCGATGCCTCGAAGGTTGCATTTGTATCACTTGCTGCCCATATACTCTCACGCGGGTTTATCCTGCTCGACACACAGTATATCAATCCCTTCACCGAGCAACTCGGTGCATTGGAAATTTCTCGAAACGAATACCTGATGTTGTTGCAATGCGCAGTACAGCTTCCTGTATCATTCCATCATCCGCAAGATTAATATGATTACTCAAAATACTGGTACACAAAGAATTCATAAGCTGAGAATTCATAAGCTGATGTACTCGCTCGGAGTAACGTCCGCTGCGCTAGTGCTTCTTATTGTATTTCAAAGCTGCCAATCGCCAAAGTATCTCCGTAAGATTGAAGAATGTCCGCCACCGCCGCAGCCGCAATGCAAGCCCGCACAATGGTCGGGCACTCCGTTCGATACAACATCATCGGGAAAGTTCGCACCGGAACGGTATTACGTTATAGCGCCTGTTCGCGGAATTGCCGAGACAGGGGCGCAAGAGTGGTCGCTTGGTTTTTCCGGCAGGCAAACGGCGTTGCTTACATCTGGCGCATACAACGAGCAACGCATGAATTGGTGCGGATTCGGTAAGCCCGACTCAGCTACGCTTCAAGACGTTGTTGCAAGTCCGGTTGCCGGTGCGTTTGGCAATGCAGTTCTTCTGCAACCAAAAGTACAAGGGGCGCAGCAACGCTTATCGCAGGTTGTTATCAGTTCGTACACCACAGGCAGTTTTCGCAATGATGTGAATATCAGTACCGCGTTCGTTAGTGCTAATGATATGTCGAAGCTGACGGAGATTCCTCAAGCATCGGCGCAGTTTTCATGGGATGCACATCCGGCATTGAGTCCCGACGGCAAACTGATGGTCTTTGCCAGCGATAGGGATGGCGGTATCGGAGGCGTGGACTTGTGGTATTGTGTTAAGCAAAATGACGGCTCATGGAGCGAAGCGCGGAACGCCGGAACGTCCGTCAATACCGAGTGCGATGAACTCTCGCCCTTTATCACCACCGACGGAGCAACGCTGCTCTTTTCTTCGATGGGACACGAAACGGTTGGCGGATATGATATTTTTAGCGCAGCGATTCCCAAAGGGTTCTCACCAAATGCAACATTCGGTAAAGCGACGAATATTGGTGCGCCGCTTAACACTGTATTCGATGAGATATTTCCTTCCTCGCCTGATAATCCCGCAGAGTTACTGTATTACTCTACAAACCAAATACGTAGAACCGACTTTGATATGTTCGTGCGATATAAACGCGAGTTTCCGAAACGCGCACTTGTGAAGAAGAACGATGATGAAAATAACGATGACGAAGAACCTGTTGATGAGCCGAAAGAAACGAAGCAGAAAAAGAAGAAACGCAAGACCACTCCCGAACAGGTTGAACTGACGGGAACAGTACTCGATAAGAAAAACAAACCCGTCAATAACGCCGATGTTAAAGTACGTGATGTTGAGGAAGATGAGATTGTTGCGCGCACCAAAACCGACACATCAGGACGCTACAATGTGAAAGTACCGAAGGGTGTGGAGTTGGAAGTAACGGCGGATTTCAAAGACGGGTTTTACGATTCGCATGTTATCAAAATTGATAAGCCGGGCAAGCGGATGGAGAACTTCGTTGTACCTGATGAAATCGCACTTCGGGTGAATTTTCCGAACGATGATTTTCAGAATCCCTACCGCTTTGTTCTTGACACAAACGGCACGGAGTCGGCGCAGGAATGGAAGGCGCAATTGAACCTGCTTGCCGAGAATATCCGCCGCTCGAAAAGCCGCATCATAAAAATTATTATTACCGGACACACTGATGAGAACGGTGCGGAGGACTACAACATTGCGCTTGGGCAACGGCGTGTGGAATTTGTTGTGAATGAATTGGCGAAGCGCGGGATTGACCGCACACTTTTCGATATGCGCTCGGCGGGCGAGAGCGAGCCGCTTCAGCGTCGCAACGCAGAAGCAAACGACGTGTACTATAAGCGCAACCGGCGTGTGGAGCTTCGTAAAGTGATGAAGGATGGCTGATGCTTGTGAACCACGATGCCGAAGGCGACACGTTTGCCGAATATACATTCATACTCCGCGGTATGAGTTGCCCTGACTGCGAAGCCGCCGTAGAACGCAGCATCATTGCCATTCACGGTGTGTATAGTGTCCGTGCCGATGCCATGCACGAGCAGTTGATGTGCGAATACGATGCCACAGTTCTTGACGATGCAACGCTTGTAACGCGAATCCGCGAGTCCGGTTATCTGCTGGTTATGCCATGAAGAACAGAATGAAACAGCCATACACCAAACGTTCGTGCTAACTTGCACCATTGATTGATTCATCACGCCAAACACATGATTCGCCACTCGATATTGCTTCTGATTGCCGTACTGCTGTGTAGTACCCTTATGTCCGCGTATGCACAGGACGGTGTGCCGCCCGCCGCACAGTCGTTGATTGACTCTGCATTGACCATCCTTGATATGACCAAACGCGATTGTGCGATGCGTCATGATGCCGTCACGGTGGACCCTTTCCGGCTCCAACTAATGAAGGATGTGTTTGCCCAGCCGTTCAAGCTCTGCTCTACCACAGTGGCGCATACATCATTCTTGAAAAAGTATGCGGGCGATGAGTTCGATTTGTATGCTGCACGCATCATGCGCGACATGCAGTTCGGCACCTACAAACCCATGTTGCTTGATGATGACGCCGCTTATACAAAAACCGCAATCACGATTCGCACACCGTTTGGCGCAACTGTTCAACGCGCCGACTTCGAGAATAACCTGACATATCAGGCAATCATCAGGCGGTACTTCGTTCCGCTGTTTCAAGCGGCGAAACTTATCGGTCAAACACGCGATGCATTTCTGCGCGACAGCATTATCATCCGCAACTGCGATTCGCTGCTTATGATGAGTGAGGACGACGGCAATGCAAGTGTATATGCTCTCAAGGCAGCCGAGCGTGAAGCCGATGCTACATCACGAATGTACTTCGATAATGCAGCATTGCATTCAGTGAGTACTGTCAGTTCAGTATCGCTTTCGCTTTATACACAAATCATGTCGCACATCCCGGTTACTCGTGCTGCATATTCCGTGTTCTACGATTCACTCCGCTCGGTTGTCATCGAAACCCCGTATGGTCGCATAGCAATTGGTGGCAAAGGCGATGACATTTACGAAGGCGAGTACTTCTTGATTTTTGATATCGGCGGGAATGATAAATACTTCCTCTACTCATCAAAAAATTCCGCGTTGAGTTATCCTGTCCGTGCCATTGTGGATTTTGGCGGCAATGATATGTATGTCGGCAACGGGTATTCCATTGCGGCGGGCATAGCCGGTTGCGGTTTGTTGATAGATGTGGCGGGCAACGATACTTACGATGGCGGCTCGTTCTCGCTTGGAAGCGGATTGTGGGGTGTCGGCATCCTCCATGATATGTCGGGTACGGACAGATACAACGGCGGGGTGTTCTCGCAAGCGGCGGGCGCATTCGGCATCGGAATGCTGATTGATGCAAAAGGTAATGACAGTTATTCCGTGCAAGCAAACGGACAGGCGTTTGCCTCGGTGAAAGGGTTCGGTTTGCTCTGCGATCAATCGGGCAATGATATCTATACAACGCAAAGTCCGTTTGTTGATGTATTGCGTTATGATTCCCACTTTGTCTCGTTCACACAAGGTGCGGCACTTGGTCACCGACCTATTGCCAGCGGCGGGATTGCGCTGCTCTATGATGTTTCCGGTAACGATAATTACATCAGCGACATATACGGTCAGGCAACATCCTATTGGTTTGGCATCGGCGCATTGGTGGATGACGACGGCGAAGACCGTTACTCATCATATCAATACGCACAAGGTGCGGGAATACACTTTGCCCATGCGTTGCTGTGGGATGCGAAGGGCGATGACACATACGTCTCGCACGGTGTTTCGCAAGGATGCGGACACGATGTCGGCTTCGGGTTTTTACTTGATGAAAGCGGCGATGACAGTTACATAGCCGAATCACTCTCGTTGGGTGGCGGCAATGCAAATGCGGTGTCAATTCTCTGCGATGTTCGCGGGAATGATTCGTACATCGCACGCAACCTGACGAACTGCTTTGGCTTTTCAGATTTCCGCCGGACGTATGGGATGATTGGCATTTTTGCCGATGGTGGTGGAAACGATATGTACGGCAACACAGCGCGAAACTCAACGGTTGAATTAAAATCATATTATGGCGTGTTTCTGGACAATCCCGCACCGGCAACAGAAACACAAAAAGCAACATCGGGCACTACGCCGCCTGCCCTTGT
>JAEUSO010000159.1 GCA_016788605.1 Candidatus Kapaibacterium sp.
CTCCTCAGAATAAGGAAAATGGTTAAAACAGTAAATAATATATAATTTGGATTGCTTTTGCATCACCAAAGCATTTGGTATTATGAACAACTCATCAGAGACCGGAGCGTGGCGCACGTGCAGTGCTAATGCGCCGGATGCCGGAGAGCGGGATTCCACCCTTAGCGTCCGCCGGTGTACATGGGCTGCTTGAGAACAGCGGGCTTGTAATGCGAGAAGTTCATCGTGTACGCCGCCCTGCCTTGGGTAAGGGAGCGGAGCTGAGTGACATAACCGAACATTTCCGAAAGCGGTGCAGTTGCCTTAACAACTTGCATTATACCCCGCATTTCGATTCCTTCTATTTTGCCGCGTCGCACACTCATATCTGCTATCACTTCGCCCATAAATTCATCCGGCGTTGTTATTTCCACCGTAAAAACAGGCTCGAGGATAACAGGGCTTGCTGCGCGGCAAGCGTCTTTCATTGCTATTGATCCGGCTATCTTGAACGCAACATCCGATGAGTCATTTACATCGTATTGCGCATCAACAAGAATCGCTTTCACATCAATCATCGGGTAGCCCATCTGCGGACCGGCACTCATTGCGTCACGCGCACCTTGTTCGATGGCAGCCACATAATCGGCGGAGAAATCAGGATTCACAAATCGGTTTTCAAAACTGAATCCCGCTCCGCGTTCATTTGGCGAGACCTCAAGGGTTACAATGGCAAACTGTCCTTTACCCCCCTGCTGGCGAATAAACTCCGACTTCTGCTGCACTGTAGCTTGTACCGTTTCGCGGTAGGCAACTTGCGGCTTACCAACTTTTGCAGGAACATTGAATTCACGATTCAGGCGGTCAACAAGTATCTCCAAGTGAAGTTCACCGACTCCGCTAATAATAAGTTGCCCCGATTCGGGGTCAGTGCAAAAGCGAAACGTCGGGTCTTCTTCGGTAAGCGAGGTCAATGCAGCGGTCAGTTTGTCCTGATCAACGGTGGTTTTTGCCTCAATTGACTGATTGATAACAGGGTCTGCAAAACTGATTTTTTCAAAAAGCACCGGATGCTTCATATCACAAACCGTTTCGCCAGTGCGGGCTTTTAGCCCCGGCACAGCCACTATCTCGCCGGCATACGCCTCTTTCAGTTCTTCGCGCTTATCCGCTTGCATTCGCATGATTTTCGCTATACGCTCGCGCTTACCCGTCGAAGAATTCAGCACCGTAACACCCGGCTCAACCGTACCACTGTATATCCTTACAAAAACCAACCGTCCGGCATGTTTATCCGAGATAATCTTAAATGCCAAACCGGAAAACGGCTCCGCGTCGTCAGGTCTTCGCATAATATACTTATCATGGTCTTCCACATCGTATCCTTGGGCTGCGCCAATATCGAGCGGAGACGGCAAGTAGCGGACAACTGCGTCCAACAACTGCTGCACACCTTTGTTTCTGTACGAAGAACCACAAAAAACCGGAACAATCTTCCGGGCTATTGTCGCCTCGCGGACAGCGGCGTGAATTTCATCTTCACTAATCAGCTCACCGGCAAAGTACTTTTCAAGCAAATCGTCGCGGAGCTCTGCAACCGATTCAATCATGGCTGCGCGGGCTTCATCCGCTTGCGCCTGATATTCACCGGGAATATCAGACACTGTGAACTTTGCACCAAGGGCATCACCCTCGAATGTCACCGCTTTCATAGAAACAAGGTCAATCATTCCACTGAATGCATCCTCTTGCCCTACGGGCAGTTGCATCGGAACTGCATTTGCACCGAACTTCTCCCGTATCATCTCCACGACGTTTTGAAAATTTGCTCCCGTCCTGTCCATTTTATTAACAAAAACAAGACGCGGCACATTATAAGTGTCTGCTTGATGCCATACTGTTTCTGTTTGCGGCTCTACGCCTTCCACAGCAGTCATCAATGCAACAGCACCATCCAAAACACGGAGCGAGCGTTGAACCTCTGCGGTAAAATCCACATGTCCGGGCGTATCAATGATATTGATTTTAGCACCGTTCCACTCGCACGTTACTGCAGCGGATGTAATGGTAATACCGCGCTCACGCTCTTGAGCCATGTAGTCGGTTATTGTCGTACCCTCATGCACTTCACCGATTTTGTGTACAAAACCGGTATAAAAAAGGATTCGTTCGGTTGTTGTGGTCTTTCCGGCATCAATATGAGCCATAATTCCAATGTTACGCACCTGACGAATATCCGTTTCCCGTGCCACGTGTGTTACTTCTCGTGTTGAGTTGTTATATTTCCAAAGAACATGGTGGGGCGATTACCACTTAAAGTGGGCGAACGCCTTGTTTGCTTCTGCCATCGAGTGCATGGTGTCGCGACGCTTAATCGCACCACCCTCGCCGTTCGAGGCAGCAATAAATTCATTAGCAAGACGAAGTGACATAGATTTATCCCGACGGTCTTTAGCGTAGTCGCGCAACCAGCGGATAGCCAGTGCAAGGCGACGTTCTTCGCGTACTTCCATAGGCACCTGATATGTGGCACCGCCCACACGGCGAGGACGAACTTCCAATGCCGGCGACGCATTGGCAATCGCCTTGCGGAATACTTCCACCGGATCTTGCCCTGTTTTCTCGCCAACGATGGACATTGCACGGTACATCACATTGCGAGCCGTGTTTTTTTTGCCCTGAAGCATAATACAGTTCACAAACTTTGCAACAACCACATCGTTGTACAGCGGGTCGGGTGCAATGTATCGTTTCTCTGCTCTTTTCTTTCTCATACGCTACGTTTTAATGTCTGGGATTAGTACGTGTGTTTCTGATTATTTCTTTTTGGACGGAGCCGCCGCTGCATTTTTCTTTGTGCCGTATTTTGAGCGTGCCTGCTTGCGTCCATTCACACCTTGCGTGTCTGCAGCACCGCGAATGATGTGATAACGCACACCGGGCAGGTCTTTCACCCGACCGCCGCGAATCATAACAATGCTGTGCTCTTGAAGATTGTGACCTTCACCCGGAATATATGCCGTCACCTCGATACCGTTGGTCAGGCGCACACGTGCCACCTTCCGAAGCGCTGAGTTCGGCTTCTTTGGGGTGGTTGTGTACACGCGGGTACAAACACCGCGACGCTGCGGACATGAGTCGAGCGCAGGCGACTTTGACTTGTAATTGACTTCCTGGCGTCCTTTGCGGACTAACTGCGAGATTGTAGGCATTGCTTTCCTTACGAATCAAAAAAGTGTGTTATACAGACATTTTTTCAGAAACAGCCCGCGAAAATAGGCGGTGGCTCTCAACTGAAAAAATTTTTTTACCAATAATTGACTATTCCTTGTCTTTCGGCTCTGTTTTTTCTATTAAAGCACGATTTGGCATACACATTTCGTAATTTTCCTTACTGCGTCTTGCAGACAATACATGATTTGTTCTCCTTATTGACAGCCATGAGCCATCGAAACGCTACCCTGTTGCTCGTTATTATTATGTGCAGTTTTACCACCTATCTAACCGCACAGACATCCTTCACCCAACTGCCGTTCTACCATACGGTCAGTCATTATTCCGAACCCGGCTCGGAGGCACGTGAACACCAGATTAATGTAGAGCGGATGGTTATGGACGTTCGGTTCGCTCCCGCCGAGGGCAAGGTAATCGGCAACGTAACACACATTGCCACACCGCTGCGCGACAAGGTGGATAGTATTGTATTTGATGCTATTCGAATTACTGTTACAAAGGCGTTTTTTGGCATAACCCCTGTCAAATTCATCTCAACCGACAGTTCTGTTACCGTCTATCTGCCTATACCGTGGATGTTTGGCAGACGTGATTCCATCCGGTTTGAATATGAATGTACTCCGCGCAAAGGGATGTATTTCATCGGTTGGAATGATAAAACGAACCGCTCGCGGAAGCAAATCTGGACGCAAGGTCAGGCATTTGATAATCGCCATTGGTGTCCGATGTACGATTGCCACAATGATAAAATGTTGACGGAAACGATAATACGCTTTGATTCCGACTACAAAGTTCTTTCCAATGGAACGTTGCGCTCCACAACGAAGAATAACGACGGCACAACCACATGGCACTACGCAATGACCAAACCCCACGCATCGTATTTGGTAATGATTGGCATTGGCAAATATGGCATTGAGAAACGCGCCACCAAACGCGGACTACCGGTGAACCTGTGGTTCTACCCCGAATTTCCCGAACATGTGCAACCGACCTATCAATACAGCACCGAAATGATTGACTTCATGGAGGAACTGCTTGGTGTGCAATTTCCGTGGGAGAGTTATTCACAGATTCCATTGCAGGACTATGTCTTCGGAGCAATGGAGAACACAACGGCGACGACGTTCGGCGACTTCTCACTCTCGGACGCACGCTCGAACATTGACCGTAAGTACTTAAACACCAATGTCCACGAACTGACGCACCAATGGTTCGGGGACTTTATCACCCAGCGCGACGTGAAAAGCATTTGGCTGCATGAATCGTTCGCCACGTTCTATCCCAAACTCTTTCAACGTAAGTTTTTCGGGAATGATGTGTACCAATGGATGAGACGTAGCGAGCAGAACGACGCAATCCGCGCTTCGGAAAAAGACCGCCTGCCGATTGTCCACCCCAATGCCGGTTCAACGCGCATCTACCCCAAAGGGTCGGCGGTGTTGGATATGCTCATGTATGTGGTCGGCGAACAGCAGTTCCATCGCACAATCACATCATATTTGAAAAAGCACGCCTACGCAAACGTCCACACCAATGACTTTTACCTCGCGTTCCAAGACGAATTAGGGATGACACTCGACTGGTTTTTCGACGAGTGGCTCTATCGTGGAGGCGAGCCGTGGTACAAAGTGCAATACAACGATATTGTGTCGTCAGCTGGAAGCCGCACTACGGAGTTTATCGTTGAACAGACCCACACGACCGACGAACTGACGCTGCTTTTTACAATGAGAATCGTATTTGAGGTACACTACACAGACGGAACATCGTCGCAGATTCGGCAGACCGTTGCCAAGCAGCAAGAACGGATAATTGTTCCCAACCCGCAAGGCAAGTCAATCGCGTTCACGCTCTTCGATCCGGGTTCATATATCATTAAAAAAGCGGAGTTCAAAAAGTCGTTCGCAGAATTAAAGGCACAAGCACTTGGTGCACCGAATATGATTGACCGCTATGATGCAGTACGAATGCTGCGCGAGGACTCAACACTCACCCGACGTGATGTACATTCACTTTTGCTCGACATTTTCAAAATAGAGAAATTCCACGCTATCAAAAGCGAGATTATCAATGCTGTTGATGAAGACAGTACAAACGAAGCAAAGGCGATTCTCCTTGCAGCGGCAACCGACCGCGACCACGATGTGCGAAAAGCATTGGTCAATACCATGAAGCGCGTTCCCGAATGGCTGCGTCCGTCGTTCGAGACCATGCTGGGCGACTCGTCATATTCCGTCATCGAAACCGCGCTGACCAAACTGTGCGAAGCATATCCGTCCCGTGCTTCGGAATACATCCGCGCTACGTCGGGCATTATGGGCAAATTCGCCCGCGTCAAAATCCGCAACTGTGAATTGCGTGCGGCAGGCGGCGATAAACAGGCATTAGACACATTGGTTGATTTCAGTTCAGGTGCGTTTGAGTTCACCACCCGACAAAATGCGTTCAATGCGCTGAAGAGGTTAAACTATTGCTCGAAGGATGTTGTGACGAATGTTGTGGATGCCATGCTCTCGCAAAACGGTCGTCTAGCCGGCGCGGCTACATCGCTTGCAGAATACTTTATGCAGCAGTCGTCGTACAAGATGATGTTTATAGAATACAAGAAGTCAATGTCATGGAAACGGTGGCAGGAACGGATTGTCGAAAAGATTGCGCGGTGACGGACGTACATATTTTCAGTGGCGGCAGAAGGTTCGTTGTTTAACATTTCGGGCATGTTAATTACCAAACCTTTAACATGGCATGGGCGTAAGTTCGCTTCGTGAAATTGATTCACGCAAACGAACATTTGTCCCACTTTACAGATAGCTGTAGTATGAACAACATTGTGTCATCATTTGTGTTAGCGGCAGCAATCGCCGGCACAGTATCCGTCGCTTCGGCGCAAAGCAGCAGCACCGATAACCAAGCACAGACCGAACAACTAAACACGCAACAATGCCTGAAAGCCGACGAGCTGAAAAAGAAACTCGCCGAACGCCTGAAAGCCGACGGGCGCGATGTGAAAATCATTGAGCAGTTTATCGAAACCAAAAGCGACGGCTCGTCGCCCATTACCAAAGGCAAAGTCATCGTTGTGGATAAAGACGGCAATGTGACGGAAAAGGAAATAACCGATGCGAACAAGGCGGAGATTGAGCAGGAAATTGACAAGGAATTGAAAAGCGCGGAAGGTACGGGTGCGAAGAAGTGCATCGTCATCAATTCCAACGAGTGCAAAACAATCAGCACCGGCAACGGTTCGAACTTCAGCATAAGTACAGGCAACGGCACCAGCACAGGCGGCGGAAAAGCGCGGGCATTCACATTCCGCAGCAACGGCGGACGCGGCGGTAGCTGCAACATCAACGTTCAGAGCGATTCGACGGCGAAAGGCAAGTGTTTTGCTATCACCTTGGACGGCGTAAATGAGTCATTGCGCGAGGAACTCAAGGAATTGAAATCACACTTAACTGAACTGCGCGGCGAGTTAAAAACCATGGATAAGGACGTTCAGGACAGAGTAAAGTCAGTTCTGAAAAATCTGAAGATCAATGTGAATATGCCTGATTCACTCATGGTTTTTTCCATTGATGCAAGTGATAAAGGCAGCGATGGTGTACATGCAGAAGTTCGTGCATTCATGGCAAATGACGACACCAAGACGGCAACACCCCCCGACGCTTCGACAAGTGTCAGCGCGGTGGTAAGCGAAGACAATGGTTCGGCTGTTAAAAAACGCATCTATGTCATTCGCTCGAACAAAGCAAAGAACGGCAAGGAGCAATCGCTCACAACCGAAACTCTGAACTCGAAAGAAGGACTGAACCTCAACGAGTTTTCGATGTTCCCCAACCCGACCGATGACGGTCGCTTCACACTAAAGTTCGCGCTGCCGAACGAAGGTGCTACTACACTCCGCATTACCGATATGAACGGACGTGAAGTTGTCAGTGAATCACTCGGTTCGTTCAGCGGCACGTATGAAAAACTCCACGACCTTTCAACCTTTGGCAAAGGCGTGTATCTGATTGGCGTTACGCAAAACGGCAAGACGGCAACGATGAAAGTCGTCCTCGAATAACTCCGACGTAAACAGCGAACAACTCAGCAACAACCGCCCCGTTTGGATACATCCCTGACGGGGTTTTCTATTTCCATCCGGCATTAGCGGAAGAACCTTTCACCATACTGCTTATACAACCGCCGCGCATCCTTCACTCGAAGTACTCTGCACCGCGTTGTTGAGTCAATCAATACTGCATCTTCTTGAGCATACCGCACACACATTGACGGAGTGCTAAGAATGACCGCAGAATCCAACAGCGGCACAACATTATCAGTAATCGAAATGCTGATACCCGAATGCACTTGCATTGCACCGCCGTCACGAATCAACACCACACCAAACCGGTGATGCGGATAACGGACTTGTAACGCACGCGCAGGCAATGGGAACGACGGATCAACAACAATCAGTTTCCCCAGATATGCGGGCAAGAGTGTATCTGTTTCGTGGAGCATGGTATTCAGCCCAACAATGTGGTTGCGGCTTAGCGAATACACTGTTGTAGCACGCTCAATCGCCTTCATAACAACATTGCCGCTCTTGAACGATATCGAAGCATCCGCGATATGATACGGCGCGAAACCATACGCCAT
>JAEUSO010000015.1 GCA_016788605.1 Candidatus Kapaibacterium sp.
CGATGCTTTCACCTGCATTCTCTGCGCTAACGGTACTTGAATACATCGGGTCGGAATACGCATCAGGCGCGTTGCCGATAATCCAACCGTTCTTCTTGAAATGGGCAATCAGGTCGGCAAGGAAAAGCGCGGCAGCGGGATTATGATGCAAGAGCAACACGTGGCGCACCCGCCGTCCGGTTAGAGCAACCGAGAGCGAGTCGTAGTACCGTGCGCGGTTGTAGAGATGTTCGATATAATACGCACGGTAGCCGGAAATATCGGCAAGTGAATCCTTGCCAAGCCGTTGCAACATCCGCGAGTTCACATACCAATCCGAGGCATCAATACTCACATAGCCGTTGCGGTATCCGTAGCGGGTAAGTGTGTCGCGCAGCGCAGTGACTTTTGCGATGGTGTTGCCTTCCTTCAAATACGGAAAACGGAACAGCGGCATGAATCCCGAATACCGCCGGAGAATGGAATCATTGCGGAGAATATCCGCCGTGAATGCACCTGTTGTGACGGACTGTGCCGAATAGTTGCGGTGCGAATACGTGTGGTTGGCAATCGCATGTCCCGCATCGTTCCATGTCTGCAAAATATGTGCGCCACGCTCGCCCTGAAGCCGACCGCCGCACGCAAAGAAGACCGCCTTGATATTGGCTGCGCGCAAATGTCCGAGCAACATTCCGTTCCACACGGCATTGGGCAATCCGGGTGCGTCGTCGGTGCTGCCGTCGTCGAAGGTGAACGAGACGGACGGACGCGATGTATCTACTGACGGCGGATTGCCGCCGCTCCACGCTGTTGCGGCTATCGCGCTGATAAGAATACTACCAATGAGAACTATTCGTGCGAACCAAATTTGCATACGATATTCCGGTATGTGAATCAACGACGGGCATCAGCTCATCGCTTGCCGCATCGTAACGGCAATATGCGAATACCGCAATGAGTGAAACCCGATGATTTTGTGACAACCAACTCAATCGCCCGATATGCCGTCAGAACAGATTTCCGTACTCATCCACAAACCGCTTACAACAGAGCGGCTGCTCCTCATGCCACCCGCGTGTGTTTCGGTGGAAACAGTGCTTGATTTTGAACTCCGCAACCGCGAGCATTTCCGACCGTGGTCGCCCGCACTCAGCGACGACGTTTTCACAGTTGCCGCCACCCGCGCAATGCTTGTTGCCAAACAGAATGCGATGGACGCGGGAACGGAACTACGGTGGTGGTTTTCGCTGCGCGATATGCCGGAGCGGATTATAGGTAGCATCAGCTTTTCCAATATTGTCTATGGTGCGTTTCTCTCGTGCCACTGCGGCTACAAAACGGATGTGGCAATGCAGGGCATGGGCTATTGCAGCGAGGCGTTAGCCAAAGGGATTCATATTATGTTCGGCAGTATCGGACTGCATAGAATCGAGGCGAATATCATACCGCGTAATACTGCTTCTGTGCAGGTTGTTCGCAAACTCGGATTTGTGAACGAAGGGCATTCACCAATGTACCTGCGGATTGACGGACGTTGGCAAGGTCACGATCACTATGTGCTTCTGAATACCGCGCTGCATCAGCCCACCGACGGGTAAGTCGCATTGAGTCCGAACCGTATCTTTACACCCGTCACCTTATAACCAGAATACCAATGCTTCAGAATACAGCAGCGTTCACCGCGCAGGACATCAACGCCATCTTTGGAACACATGCGTTTGTGCCAGATTACTTCGCCTCGGTCGGGGTAAGCACCGATACACGCACCATGCAACCCGGCAGCATCTTTGTTGCGCTGAAAGGCGAGCGGTTTGATGCACATAACAACATCGGCGAAGCGATGATAAAAGGTGCTGCGTGCGTGATTATGGAAGAGCGCTGGATTGAGGAGTGGAACGCGCATCTTGGCAGGGAATATCCGTCGTTTGCACGTGTGGTCGTGCCGTCGTCGTTGCAGGCGTTGGCGCAGCTTGCACTTCACCACCGGAAGCGTTGCCGCATCCCTGTTGTTGCGATTGCAGGTGCAGCCGGAAAGACCTCGACCAAAGACCTGACGGCGCATGTACTGTCGTCGCGTCTGAATGTTCTGAAAACATCCGCAAACTACAATAATCAAGTCGGCACACCGCTTACCCTGCTTGGCATAACCAAACGCCATCACGCCGCCGTGATTGAAATCGGCACCAATGAGCCGGGCGAAATAGAACTGCTTGCCGCAATGACGCACCCTACGCACGGCATCATCACAAACATCGGTAAAGAGCATCTTGAAAAACTGATTGACCTTGACGGTGTTGAGCGCGAGGAAACGGCACTCTTCCGCGAGCTTGAGCAACGCGGCGGCGTACCGCTTGTAAATATGGACGATGTGCGTCTTGCAGCGTATTCCTCCCTTCCGGACGCAATTCGCTTTACCACACAGCCCGATGTTCATCCCGATGCGGAGATTCGCATTCATGTGGGATTTACGGATGAACTTCATCCGCATCTGACAATCGCCACGCCCGGATGGAACGGTGATGTGACGATGCAAACGGTGGGCTATGCTTCCGCACTCAATGCTGCGTGTGCCGTTGCCGCAGCATATTCACTCGGAATGGAGGGTGACGATGTGTGCAACGCGCTTACGTCGTACCAACCGCACGTGGCGGAGAGCGGTTACGCCCGCATGACGTTGGAAGAAATGGGCGGTATCCACATCCTCAACGACTGTTACAATGCCAATCCCGAATCCATGGTGCTTGCACTGCGAACCCTTGCCGCCTATCCCGCAGCAGGCAACCGCATTGCACTGCTTGGTGATATGCGCGAACTTGGCGATGCCGCCGCCGCCGAACATCGCACCGTGCTCGAAGCCGCACTCACCTACGCTGATACCGTCTATGTTATTGGTGATGAATTCCGCCGCGCCGCAGAAGGTAACAGCCGCGTCGTACAACTCAACACCACCGCAGAAGCCAACGCGCTTCCCGGCATCTCAATCCGTGCCGGTGATTGTGTTCTTGTAAAAGCGTCGCGCGGACTTGCATTCGAGCGCATCCTTGCCGCGTGGCGGGAAATGCAGTGAATGGTAAACGGCACTGAAGTACTAACACACAGCAACAAACATCAATAAAACAATGACCGGATATAAAGATTTTCAAGAAAGATTCAAACTTCTGGCAAGCAAGAACCAACATCTTATTGTCACCACTCTCTCCAACATATTTACGATGCGCCTTATCGGCAACAAGACGCATGGCGATCTTGCGGAAATCGGTATAGTGGAATTCATCAACCAGTTTATGTACGACTTTCGCAGCGTTCATGTAGGGAAAGAATTGTTCCGTGCAAAAGAACATGAAGAAGACATCGTGATAATCAATGAACTGACAAGCGAACAACTGCCCGTCAGTTTGAAAGCGTATGGCGACGGTCCGCTACAACTCTCAACCGACAAACACTGTAAGATGTTTCCCCACCTCGAATCGTACCATTCAGAGGAGATAACGGGGAAGAAGAATATGCAGCGTGTATTCGCATCGGAAGCATTCCGCGACTTCGGGATTGTCAATGTCATGCCGTTGATTTACCGCGAATCGCTCAAACAATGCAATATCATGGTGTTCGACCACGACAATGCACGTCGTAACACAGCGGTTATCAGGAAAGTGACGGAGGGTAAAGGAAGACAGCATCCGGTCTTTCAATTTCTGGATTCCGGCGGCAGGTATATCTGTGAAGTCCGTTACGGGAATGCAACGGCAAACGCATTGCAACGCGGGCTGTGGACTCATACCAAGAATGCGTTGCCATATTTCGATTCACTAACAAACGGATGGATTGACTACTCGCACAATCTTGCTCTTGTCGAGTTATTCAGGTTGGCACTCATTGCTTCCGAGCAAGGTCATTCGGCTGCGAGCATTCTTCTTCAACAGGATATTGACAGGTTGAAACGGATATAATATGCAAGTAGATATTTTTGGTAACACACGCACCGCAGTTCCCGCAACCGAAGGGATCAAATATGCGGGATCGAAACTCAAAATCCTCCCGTACATCGTTGATGTTATTGCCGACCTTGACATGCGTTCTGTCCTTGACGGATTCAGCGGCTCGACACGGGTAAGCCAAGCGTTGGCGAAACTTGGATACGACACTACAGCCAACGATATATCGGTGTGGTCGGAGACGTTTGCAACATGCTATCTGCTTAACGGAAAACCAGCAAAGGAGTATGAAGACATGTTGCTGCACCTAAATACATTGAAAGGGTACGACGGATGGTTCACAGAACATTACGGCGGCGGTGAACACGATGCGGAGAAGAGACCGTTTCAGCGGAAGAATACGCAGAAGTTGGATGCTATCAGGGATGAGATTGATAGGATGGGATTGGATGCTGTTCAGAAGGCGGTTGCACTATCGAGTTTGATGCTTGCTCTCGATTCGGTGGATAGCACACTGGGGCATTACGCCGCTTATCTTGCCGATTGGTCGCCGCGTTCCTACAACGACCTCGTTCTGCGAATGCCTTCTTTGTTTATTCCCGAAGGAACAAACACCGTCCACAGAGGCGATGTATTTGAATGTATCGCAAACTGCGAATACGACCTTGCGTACTTCGACCCGCCGTATGGCTCGAATAACGAAAAGATGCCGCCAAGCAGAGTCCGTTATGCGTCGTACTATCATATTTGGACAACGGTTGTCCTCAACGATAAACCCGACCTTTTCGGTAAAGCCAACAGGCGCGAGGATAGCAGGGACAGGGTCTCGGCTTCTGTGTTTGAAGAGTTTAGGAAAGATGCCGACGGACACTTCATAGCCATGAAGGCAATTCGCAAACTGCTCAACGAAACAAACGCACGGTATATCCTGCTTTCATACAGTTCCGGGGGCAGGGCAACGAAAGAAGAATTGATTGACATCCTGAACGAGACAGGCACTCTCCGGCGCGCGATTGATATTGACTATAGGCAGAATGTGATGGCTTCGATGCGCTGGACGAACGAATGGATAAACAGCGACGCTGACCATCACGAATATCTTTTCCTTGTTGAGAAACACTAAGCACAGGCATCCTTGCCGCGTGGCGGGAAATGAGTTGAGAGATGGGCGGAGGATATGTGAAAATACATAATGAGACACCGCCGCCGGTATTCATTGGAAGCGTAACGCAAGAATGCTTGAGTGAAAACGGACTGCACTTTCCGGCAGAGAACAGGTAGTGGTGGAACGCAAGGCGCGGTGCCGATGCGAAGCATGAATTGGTAATTCGGATTGAGGTTCAGGTTGAATACGTGAGCAGCATCTCGATATGCGGGATGCCGTCTTCGTCATAGATAGCGGAGCATGGGGTGAAGCCGAGCGAGGTATAGAATGCGAGCAGATAGTGTTGCGCCGATATGCGGATGGATTGCAGGGGATGAAGCAGGTGTGTTTCTGCGATTGCGCGGTGCATCAACGCCCTGCCAATACCGCTGCTGCGGTGCGTTGATGCGGTGACAACCCTGCCGATGGATGGCTCGGCAAAGCGGGCGGCGGGCGGTACGATGCGGGCGTAGGCGGCAAGCCGGTCGCCGTCGTAACCAAACAGGTGATGGGAGTGTTGGTCGAGTGCGTCGGGGTCGGCGTAGGCGCAGTGTTGCTCGACCACAAACACATCGGCACGCAGGCGGAGTGCATCGAAGAGTTCGCGTACGCTAAGTCCGCCGAACGGTTTGCAATACCATCGGATGTTGCTGTTTGCCATAGGGTTTTGCTGTTACTTGCGAACCGCTTGCTCGAACACCGAAAAGTTGGCGGGGTCGAGTACCCGCATTGCGTCGAGCATATCGGTGTTGTTGGTGCCTTTGAAGAGTTCTGCAAGTTCACTTTGCTTTGCATCGAAGAAAAGCTGCATGAAGTAGCTGCGTTGCGTTACCTTATTGCGCTTGTACTCCGCCATTTTCTTAATAATCGCCGTTACTCCTGCGCGTGCCGCGTCTTTGTTCTTGGCAAGTTTGTCCATACCGTCGGCGTGGTATTCAAATATCAGCTTGCGAAACTCCTCGAAGCGCGGGTCGAGTAGTTCGGTGACAAGCGAGATACGGGTGAATTCGCCCGGCTCGGCAACGAGTGTTGTGTAGCCCGATGCAGAGCGGTTTGCACCAAGAAGTACGAGTTCGCGGGCTTGCTCGTAGAAGGCGCGTCCGCTGAGTTGCTCGAAGCAGTCGGCATCCAGCCCAAGCGCGATGAAGTTATAGAAATCAAGCAGCGTGGAGTATTCATCGAAGCGGAGCGTTTGATACGAGAGCTGTTGGTTGAGTGTGTAGGGGAATGACCATGCTTGGTCGAGCACTTTCAGGATGGGCGATGTGATGCCGCCGCTCAGGTTCACCCGCGAGTTGAAGAAGAGCCGCCCCGCATAGCGTCTCTGCTGTTGGTTGCCGCTCATGATAAACACCGTTACATCAATCGGAATTTTCTCGCCTTCCCAGTCCTTACCAGTATAGCGTTGGTTATTGAGATATTGCAGCACGTCGCTTTGCATAGTCACGATGTCGTCGCGCTGGTTTATCGGCAGTGCGTTGATATCAACAATCACATTGGGCTTGAACTCTTGTGCCGCCGCTCCTGCACTCATGCACGCAATGAAGAAAAGTGCAAGCGCACGCGCACGAATGCTTGCGTATGTGGCGAGGATTTGTGATTTTGCCTGTGCAGTAACCATAGTTGTCTCCGTGTTATAGAATAGTGCATCCGTTTCCCGTCCGTTGCTGCAATCAATATTGCTTTCGGTACTGTGTTCCAAGGGGTCGTTATGCGATTGATGTCAAATTTACTGTCGGTACTCTGCGCGGGCAACGTCCGGCGGGGATTTCTGTTGCTTTCACTGCTCCTTGGTAGCGGCGCGTATGCACAAACCACCGTGTTGGAGAGCGTCCGCTTTAGCGAGAGCGCGGCGGCTCTGACGCACCAGGGTGGTTTTGCGTTGTCGGGCAATCCCGCGCTATTTGCTCTCGATTCGCATAACGTTGTTACGCTTGCCGTTGTTCCCTCGCGGCTTGGCGTTCAGGAAATGCGGACGGTTCATGCGATTGGCGTGGTGCATTCGGGACAGTACGCGGTTGCCTTGCAAATCGGTTCTATGCCCTCGACGATCTATAATGAACTTGCGTCGTGCTTGCATCTTTCCGCGCGGCTTACCGACCAGTTTAGTGCGGGCATCGGAGCTGAATATATGCGTGCGGCGGCACAAGGATTCGCACCGCGTTCGCGTATTGCGCTTAATGCAGGAGTGGCATACACGCTCTCCCCGTCGGTACGGCTTGGCGGCGGGATTCGCAACATCACGCAGTCGTCTCTCGGAGCGGATGTGCTGACGGTGGCGCAGCGCGGACATATCGGCGTTGGCATTGCAGCGCAGAGCGATCTCTTCTTTGATATTGACCTCATCGCCGTAACCACGCGGCAGAGCGGACTTTGCGTTGCCGTGAAGTATGTGCCGCTTGATATTCTCAGTATCCGTGCTGCACTTTCGGGAGTGCCGCGCTCCATCGAGGCGGGCGTGTTGCTCGAACCCTACGGCGGATTAAGCGTTCAGGCAACGGCGCAGTATCACGATGTGCTCGGTGTCTCTTCCATGATTGGCGTGGGGCTGCTATGGTAGTCCGGTTTCTTGTGATGTTCCTTCTTTGTGCGTATGCGGGTTCGGCGCAAACCGACGACCTGATGGAGAATATCTCGCAACAGTCGGGCAATTCCCCGCAGTATGATGTGATTGAATATCTGACGGAGCATCCCGTGCCGTTGCGTACAGCGTCGGTAAAGGAGGTTGCCCGCATACCTACGATAACAACAGCCCTTGCTCGGCGCATCAAATCCTTTGCGCGGCTGCGCTCGGTTGAGGACGTTGCCGATAGCGCAGGACTGACGATTGAACAACGCGGTATTCTGCTTCGCTGCGCGATTATGGAAGAAGACAAATCACGCTCATCGGCAACAACGGTTCTCTACCGCGTTCGCAATCAGCAGGTACTTGGCGAGCAGGCGGGATTTAGCAATGGCGCGTATCTCGGCTCACCGCTCGATGTCTATCAACGCCTCACACTAAACTCGCCGTACGCCGATGCAAACATCCTGACAAACAAAGATGCGGGCGAGCAATCCGTGACGGATTTCGTCAGCGGGTACGTCGATATAAAACTCATCAAGAATCTGACGCTTGTTGCAGGTGATTTCAACGTGGAATTCGGCTTGGGCGGGATACTCTGGAAGAACTTCGGTTCGCGGAAAGGAACAGACGTGATTGCGCCCGCAACGCAGGCGGGAAGCGGCGTTCAGCCCTACCGTTCCACACTCGATTTCCGTTTCTTTCGCGGAGTAGGTGCAGGGTATGATTTCAATATCGGCTCGGTGAAAACATCCGTCACTGCGTTCGCATCGCGCTTGCCTCGCACAGCGAGCATTGACCCTTTCAGCGGTGCCGTTACCTCGCTTGATGTGGACGGGCAGTACCGCACGGCATCTGAACGTGCTAAGCGGAATGCAATCACTGAATCGGCAAGCGGCGCGACACTGCTTGTCACATCGGGCAATCTGACGCTTGGTGCTGCGGCACTTGCACTTGGGTATGATAAACCGATCGCAAGTTCATCAGTCTCGGCATTTGCCGGAAGCAGCGGCGTACTGCGCTCGCTCTACGTTGCGTACTCGGCGGAGAAGCTGACTATCGGCGCGGAAATCTCTCAAGACAACAATGCAAACACAGGTATAAAGGCGGGCGTGGAATACAACAACGAGAAAGTCCACTGCGCTGCGGGCTACCGTTACTTCGCTCCGGAATTCCGTTCGCCGTTCGGCTATAACTTCGGTGAATACCTTACGCCAAACAACGAGAGCGGCATCTACCTTGCGTGGCTTCTGCGCACGGTTCCCAAGCTGCAACTGTTAGGGTATGCCGATGTGTATCAATCACCCGCCTTGCGCTTCGGCATTCCCGCGTTGGTTCGCGGATTCGATATGCTTGGCGAGGCACGGTGGTCGGCAACGCGGCGCACAACCATCCTTGCGCGGATGCGCTATGAATCCAAAACCGACGGCATGAGCATCGAGGGAAGAAGCATTGCGTACCAGCGCACCAACACGTCGCTACGGGTGGAAGCGCAAAATGCAATCAGCGACCAATGGCAACTGCGGCTGCGAGGCGAGGCAACCAGCGTGGACTTCGAGGAACACCGCCCGCGCGAACTTGGCATTGCGGGCTTTTGCGAACTCACCTACACGCCCAACGAATGGCTTCGCATCGGCGGACGCTACGGCTTGTATTCCACCGACAGTTTCTTTTCCGCCATCTACTCCTTCGAGCTTGCCGCGCCCGGCGTGTTTGCCACCGCACCGCTCTATGAACAAGGCAACCGCTCGTTTCTCTATGTGCGAATCATCCCCGCCGCGTGGTGTACGGTATGGATGCGCTATGCCGCCACAACCCGCATGAACACTCGCTCGTTAGGCAGCGGCACAACCGAAACAGAAGGCAACACCGACCGCCGCCTTCTCCTGCAATGCGATATACTGTGGTAGAACGAACAAACAAACAATATGAAAATCCAACTGTTGATTACCGCCATTATCCTTAGCATTACCTCCGCTTTGCCACTTCGTTCGCAATCAGTTGCGGGGTATAGTTTTCAGGATTACTGTGTTGCTTTGAATTTGTCGCAGAAAAGTATTGCACATAGTATAACGCTTATACCAACGATGATCGATCCTTGTACAAACTTTACCATACCTACAGATACGAACTTTGTCCGAAAGTGTGATAGCACATGGAATGATAATATCTTTGATTCTCATGGTTTCGGTAATAGTTGGAAAGAAGTTTTTCTGATCGTAGAAGTGTTGCGAATTGATGTGGTGAAAAGGAGATATTCATTACTAGTCTTAAAAGATCTGACCGGGTTTGTACCGGATTCAACCGTGTTGGATTTGTCACCAGATGAAGTTCCATTTGGTCTTGAATCTGTACAACAAATTAACGCCTTTAACAAAGAGAAAATCAAAGCCCCCGCTTATTCAACTACAAAGTATTTATTCAGTACAACCCTCCAGCGAAAGACAATCAAGAATAAGGTTGTGTACGAACATACGATGTTGATATTCAGTTTTCACAGAATCCACACATTCCCAATGGATTCGTCGGTAGGTCAACAAATAAAGATGAAGGATAGTGTAACGCAGCAACGCAATACAACAGATTACACTGGATTCTTTATTCGATGCGATGAGTGTTTTCCTACGAGTACAGTGGTAATAACAACGCAGTTACATGGTGAGATGTTCTATCACGAGAAGAACATGTATCCGAAGCGATTTGTATTGTTAGATGCGCTAAACGAGTTTCTAACGATAGCAAAGATGAGACAAGACAGGAACAAAAGGAAACACTGATATGGTTACGACTCCTTTCTTCTTCTCACACTCCGTATCAGATTGACAAGAAGAATCAGGATGAGTGACGGGGCAAGCAGCCACACCCCTTCGCTTTTCAGAACGCGCACACCCCATTGCCCATATATCTACGATGTGTGTTGTGTTGAATTTAGCAACAACCAACATCATTATACACGTGTATCTTTGCCTTATTACAACACCAAAGCATACAACCAGCCCATGGAGCGCATAGACCAATCATATAATACCCATACAGAAACCGAAGAATTTACTGAACGTGTCAGTAACATGGAACTGATTTCATCCCTTCCCCTTGATTCGGTCATCCACGGTGATTGTGTGGAAGAGATGAAGAAATTGCCGGACAACTGTATTGATATGGTCGTCACATCACCGCCCTACGATACCATCCGCGACTATAAGGGATTTGACTTCGACCTCCACGCTACGGGCGAGCAAGTTCACCGTATCCTTAAGGACGGCGGAATCGCTCTGATGGTCATCCAAGACCAAACGAAGAACTTCGGCAAATCTTTAACATCATTCCGAACAATAGTTGATTGGTGCGACACTATCGGATTTAAACTCTTCGAAACAGTCATCTACAAGAAACATGGTGCGGAGGGCGGATGGTGGAAGACACGCTTTAGGGTTGACCACGAGTATATGCCTATTTTTCTGAAAGGCGAACGACCGCAATACTTCGATAAAGAGCCGCTCAAAATTCCCTCGAAACATGCAGGAAAGACCATGACCGGATGCGCCACGCGCCTAACCGACGGCAGAACGCTTACATCGAAGAAAGTAGTGATAAATGATAAGAAGTGCAGAGGTACAATTTGGGATTATACAACATGCGGCGACGGTACACGGTTAAAGCATCAGCATCCCGCTACATTTCCCGATAAACTTCCTTACGACGCGATACAATGTTTCTGCCCTCCGGGCGGCATTGTCCTCGACCCGTTTCTTGGCAGCGGGACAACAGCTCTTGCCGCATTGGAAGTAGGTCGGCACTTTATAGGATATGATATTTCGGAAGAGTATGCCGCACTTGCCCGCCAAAGAATTGCCGAAGAAAGCTCCACCAATCAATTCCGGCTTACACTCGACTAAATATACCGTGCGAACCGGGCAGCGTGTATTCAATCTGTTTTGTTCCGGTTATAGCAAACGACACGGGGTTTTGATCTAGCACTTCGTTGAATGAGCGGTTATTCAATTTTCCAATCGGGATTATCCCTTTTTCGAAACGGGTATGCACAAGGTTGGTGAACGACCATTCTCCGGGAGTATAGTGCCATCCTGTAAGCGTGGCAAGATACCCCAATAAATTTTCCGTTTGCGCCAACTGCTCCGCGGAAAACTCCGTATCAATTCCATCAAGTTTGATCTTGTCACCGCCCTTCTTTCCGCCGCCGATTGTGCGGAACTCTTCGAAGATTTTCTCTAAGTCGTGCATCATTGTGGATATGCGTTGGGCGGCGAAGATGTTAAGCATTGAAGACAACGGGCTTGATTCATTTTTTGCATCAAGAAAATTCAGCCAACTGATACAGTTCTCCGGATAGTTAAGCAGATTCTTAAATGTCCCGTCCACATAAAGCAGTACCGTTATCGCATCGGCACGAATGCCCACTTCACGAGTATGGCGAATAAGAGCAAGGAGCAGATGTATCGTACCAAACGGATATTTCTGTGCAAAGTGTTTGTTTGCATCGAAACCACGGATATTGTTCGGATTAATGCAGTTGTCGAACCGACCCCATGATTGAGGGATGTCCCGTGAATTATACAACACCATGTGCTGACCGATGCTGCGAATATCGTTGCGATATATTTCCATATCTAAAAACACGCAGTCGCTAGGCGAGACAGCATTGCGTAACAGCAGTTGTTTTCCGTCGTAATATCCTGCAATATTCCAACCATAGTAATGCGACATAAAGAGTCCGCAGAGCAAGCCGTCCACATCGGGACTTAGTATGCAGTTTTGATTATGCTGTACCAGCCACGGGTATCTATGTAGTAATTCCGTGTAATCAATGGTATTCATGTTCTGATCCGTTTAGTTTGGGACACAAGTAAATAAAGAATCTCTACCGCACAACAACAAATGCCCGCGTGATTGCACCGCCACTTGTACTACTGATGCGGCAGTAATACACGCCCGCAGCAAGACCCTGCAAGGGAACAGTATGCACACCCGCAATGATGTTGTGTTCGTTATGAACCGTTCTGCCGAATGCATCGTGTATCTGAATCGTGCAGGGATTCGATCCGTCGCGTGTGAGTGTCAGTACATCGCTTGCGGGATTAGGACTCAACCGAATCTGCGGGTGTTGTGCTGCATCATCATCAATACTATTAATGAGATTGGTTGTATCAACCCAACGGAACAATAGTCCTCGCGTCGGTATCTGACCGGTTTGGAATGGCATTGTGGGAATCGTTGATCCGACGCGGATGCCACGGTAATTATCATTCCAACCGCCGTTGCTCGTGCGCGAGTGGACATCGAATGCGTCAGCACCTTGAATACCAACATAACCGACTGTGCCAAGCGGCTGCGTTTGCTGGCGGATGGCACAATCACCATAAACAAACTCGATAATACTTGTCTGCTCATACAGGCGGATCTGTGATATAATAGAGATACTGTCGTTGGTTGATGGAATGCGGCGGAGGTAGTGCCACTGTACGGTGAATATCCTGTTTGGGGCAGTGCCGCCCGTGTGTCTCCATATACGTAACGACCGTGTAGTATCGGCTGCCGAGGACAGCGTAAAATTCTGGCTGTGGACCTGCATCACACCGCCCGCAGGATAGCCGTAGTAGAGTGTCGGTTGCGATTGTACTGACGCTGTGCGAACGACGGGTCCCACACTCAATGCGCCAAGCTGCCACACATCGGCGGTGGTATACGTGCTGTCGCCGTAGCGGAAGGGGAACGGTAACTGTACTTGCATACGCACGGTGCTGTCGGCAAGGGGAAGCAGCACGCCTGTGGTGCGAATATCATTGAATGCAACACTGTCTTGCGAAAACGCATAACGGTGAATGAACGGTGCGGTGCGCGGGCGGCGGTAGAGCAACGATATTGCGCTTGTTGTCATATTCCAGGGCGACCACGGTGTGCTCTCTGTAATGAAGCGCGATGTATCCATTGATGCAAAACGGGCAAACCGTTGTGGCACCGATGTGCCGGAATATGTCACGATAACGCCGTTGCTGTCGCTACGGACGGTCGAGTCCGGTGTGCCGACCGAAGTATTGGCAAGTGCGACAGGTTCGTTCACTAACGGACGGATGGTTGTTGAAAACGGCGCGATGCGCTCGCCGGTAATCCCCAAAAATGTAGAGCGTGCCATACCCGTCGGATTGAACGAAACAACGGACTGTGTCTGACTTTCACTAACAGTAACTATGCGGTAGGCAGGTGTGAACATCTGTGTGTTGTTGCTGCTCCACGGGTATATAAGGTATTTGCCCGACTGCAAGTACGTTATCACTTTGTTGTTGGTCGCAAAGACGGTTGCATTTCCCGATCCGAACACCTGCACCGGTAGTGTGTCTATAGGCAGAATGGAGACAAATATCGTTGCAGATGAGATGCGGGTTGTATCGCCGGTAAGAATCAGCACAGGACTGAGTTTTCCGATGATCCAATCTTTCTGTACGGAGGTGTCGTTCACCATACACATTGCGCGCATCGTCACCGACTGTTCTGTTTCGCCGGGCGAACTTGGCAGCACCGCATAGCCATCACTGAGTTGCACACGGTAAAGTCCGCTTGCAAGGTTGCGGAACTCGTAGAATCCATCTGCTTTGGTGGTATAGACCGAATCGCCGAGAAGTGCTGGCGTGCCTTCCCAATAGAGTTCGTTCATCGGACGCAGCGTCATCTGAATATCCCGCATCGGCTTTCCATCCTTATTCCGCACGTATCCGAAAATCCTTGCATTGCGTGCTGCGGGTTGGTTGCCCACACAGGGAACACGGTTCAGATGCTTACGGATGAGCGATGCACATTGCGGATGGAAACTCAACGAGAAAGGATATGCGTTGCCGCGCATCAAACAGTAACTCATGATTGTTCCCATTTCGGTTTGCGAGCGTGTATAGGCGCATGGTCCGTTTTCAACACCGCCGGCGCAATTGTCTATCGGTCCGCCCTGCCACATGCAACTGTGGGTATGCGGCGAGCCGAACACATGACCGAACTCGTGGGAAAGAACCTGCACATCGCCCGAACGGCTGTTGCCTTGTGTTAAATCCAACTTCAAGAATGTCAGTGCGTATGTTCCGCTGTCGGAACATATCCCGCCGATGCGCGAAGCAATGCCCGCGTTTTGATTCGAGTACGACAGCCAATGAACCGCATCGTACTCCACCTTACCTTTCATGGTATCCGACCACCACGCGGCGAAGCGTTTGATGTCAGCATTCATTGTGTTTGGCGACGGAGTTGATACTGTGTACGGCGGGCGGGTGCGCCATACCCTGACGTAGGTGATTGCGTACTTCGCATTCAGGTCGCGTTCCATCACCACCGACGACGCTTCGAGCACACTGAGTGAGTACGCGATTGCCTGCGTGGTATCGCTGTAGCGTGCAGACAGAACATTGTCAATTTCCACAGCAACTGAAATCGTAAGGACGTTTGTGTTCTGTAGTTGTGATTGTTTTCCAGTATTGTGCATCGTTTCGCGCAAGCGGTCGTCTATGTCAGAGTCGCTTGTGCCGCAAATGAAGGGTGATGACGGCGGTAATGACGGCACGAGAGAGTACGAATGTCCGCCGCCGTTTTGCGTAAGAACGTGCATCGTTGATGTGCCGCTCACGGTGCAATACAGCGTGTTTGCAGTGAATGTGACAAGCACCGCACGTCCGTCGGAACTGCGTCCGCGATAGCAACGAATGCGGTTCATATAATCCGTCGCTTCATCGCCGTTGTCTGTTCCGCGAACAATGGCGGCGGACGGCGCAAGCAATCCCGATTGCGTAAGCACGACGGTCTCATTGCCTGTTGCAAAGGGCAGGTCAATCGCACATACAACCGGATATGCTTCCACGATACTATGAACAGTTGTTGCATCATAGCGTACACGGGTTGATTGCATCTGATTGGGCGATGCACGCTCCACAGCATCAAGATTTGTAAGGCGGAATACATCCTGTGCAAATGTGCGGACGGATGCGAAAGCAAGCAGCAGGACAACGACGGCGGTCAGGCAGCGGTTCATAACAGTATTGGCGGTTGGTGGTTGGAAACACGGTTGATTGACAAGCTGTAATGACACGCGAATCAGTGCACGCGGCTCAATCACTTGAAGTTGCATTGCACGAATATACAGTATGCTAAGGAAGGAAGGGGGGGCGGGCATTGGTTTTCCCTGAACCCACCATCCCACTACGCCCTCTCCAAGAAATATGTCTTCATTCTTCCTTTGCCTTTGATGTCGAGGTCGCCGCGTGGGATTGCCCTCACTTTATCCTCTCCCCGTCCCTCTCCGATGGAGAGGGTGAAGGATTCGTCGGGAACGGAGAAGCCATCCCTGTCGGGGAGGGTTTGGGAGGGGAACAACATTCGCACAAACTCCTCACTCACATGTATCCTTCCCGCTTCACCGTGGGATTCCATTCTGCTTGCTGTGTTCACCGCATCGCCCCAAAGATCGTATGCAAACTTCTTCTTTCCAATCACACCTGCCACGACTTCGCCACTATGAATACCGATGCGGAGTTGTATCTGTTCACCTGTACCGATGGAGCTAAACTCTTGTATCGCCTCTACCATCTCAAAAGCAAATGCTGCCATTACTTCAGCGTGGTCGGCGCGTGGTTCGGGCGCACCAGCTACCACCATGTATGCATCACCGATTGTTTTTATTTTCTCCAACCCATAGCTCTCGGCAAGTGTATCAAAGGTGCTGAAGATTCTATCCAAACCTTCTACTAACTCTTCTGCCGATATGCGTTGCGAGAGTTTGGTGAAACCGACGATGTCGGCAAAAAGAACGGAAACATTCGGCAGTTTTTCGGCTATCAAATTCTCGCCTGCAACCATGCGTCGGGCAATACTTGGCGGAAGTACATTATGTAAGAGCTGCTCGGTAGCTTCGTGTTTAGCGCGTTCTACAGCAATGTGTTTTTCCCTTTCCGACTGCTTGCGTTCATAGTCCAGTAGTTCTGCCTGCTTCTTCGCCTCCTCAGTTTGGACTTCTTTTTCTAAATCATGGTATTTTTTGAAATGAAAATGTGATTCTCGCCACCGCCCTTGCTTCTCATAGAGTTCAGCAAGGTCTTTATAATTTTCTTTTAAACTCCACTTGTTCTCCAGTTGCACATTCATGGCTATTGCTTGAAATAAATACATCTCAGCTTTATCAAAGCTGTAATTATTGTAGGATAATGTACCAAACAGTTTGCCAATCACTCCCATGCAACCTGCTACATTTCCTGTCATTCCAAGTTCTTCAAATAGATTTAGGGCAATGATTGAGTATTCTAATGCTTTGGTGTAGTCATTAAGAGCTTGATACACAATACCGATGTTGCCAGTAGCTACCGCAATTCCCGATTTTTCTCCCAGCTCTTCATAAATCGCAAGGGAGCGGACCGTGTATTCTAGTGCTTTATCATAGTCGTATGTCTTTAAATAAACAAGAGCGACACTACCTGTTGTTACTGCTATTCCTAACTTGTCATCTAGCTCTTCATGGATTCCAAGAGCGCGAGAATGATATTCTATTGCCTTTGGGTAATTGCCTAAATTCCAAAATACTCCACCGATATTGCTCATGTATTTTGCTATAGCATTATTATTGCCAAGCTCTTCATATAGTACGAGTGATTGGTTGTAATACTCTAATGCCTTCGCATAGTCCGAGAGAATATGATACACGCCGCCAATGTTTCCGGTGATCTGCGCCACACTACTTATGTTTCCTAAATGTTTATGATGAGCAAGAGAGCGTATGTAGTACGCTAATGCTTTTGAGTAGTTAGCGAGGTAATGGTAAATTATACCAATGTTACCAAGTGCTTTGGCTTGTAGTTCTTTGCTTTCTATTTGTTCGGCAAGGGCAAGTGCTTCTTCTGCATACGGCAGTGCTTCAGTTGCCATACTACGTCGCAATAGAGATTGCGAGAGAGCGAGAAGTGTGCGGGCGTGGAGTTCGATCTCACCGTTCATTTCGACTCCGCTCAATGTACGGATGTAGGCAAGGAGTTCGCGTGCTTGGGTTTCGGCAAGGGCGTAATCGTTGCCTGTTTGTATCAATGCTTCGAGTTCTTCAACGTTGGTTTGCAGTTCGTCGTATGTCATTGCGTTCTCTCCAAGAAATATGTTTTCAATCTTCCCTTGCCTTTGATGTCGAGGTCGGTTAGGTCAGTTTTACTATTAGTTGGTATGCTCTCAAACTTGATGAGTACCGTCGTCGTTTTTCTTGCTTCCCGCCTTGCGTACCGCTTTCCACACGTAGTACACAATGTGTGCAAAAGTGTAGGCAACGGTTCCCATCACAGCAATACTGACAGCCGCCAAACCTTGGTAATGGTTGTGTTCATTCGAGTCGTAGGTAATGGCAAAACTGCACAGCAATACAATCGTAAAAACAGTGTGCCGGTAAAGAGGTTGCTTGATTATAGTACGAATGTCCATCCCCTGCTAATACATCCATTGAATGCCGATGCGGGTGAACCACGAGCCGCCGGGCGCAAAGTCAATGATGCTGTTGCGGTTACTGTCGCCAAGGATGGCGCGGCGCGTTACGGTGTAGCCGCCTTCGGCTGAGAGATACGCTTTTTCGAAGAGGTTGTAGCGAACCATCGGACCCGCCGTGGCATTGGCAAACATCAGGGTGTTTATCTGCTCCGCTCCGTCCATATACACGCCGTCATAGACGGGACGCTCGCCCAAGCGGAACTGGCTTCCGTACAAGCCCACGTTCAACCCGATCTCCCATGTTTTGGAGGGATAATACCAGAAGTCAATTTTCGAGGGAAGGATGCCGTCAATCAAAAACTCCGAGCCGCCGATATAAAACACATGGAGAACAGGCACGCTGATAAGCCGACCGAAGTTACTTGTTTGGTATGCAAATCCCAACCCAAGCGTCAGTTCGTCGCTGACGAAGTAATCCAGAAACGCCGTCGGCTCGATACGCAGGTGATTCACATCCACATTCTTCATATCCGAAAACACTCCGGCGCGGACATTTGCCACAAGTTGGAATTTATCCGAAAGCGTTCGCAGCAGCGTGCCTTCGTAGGCAAGAAAATGCACATTTAGTGCGGTGGCGGCAACCTGCGTACTGCGTTGAACAGGAAGACCAATCCGCACGTTGCGGTAGCCGATGGAGTTTGTCAGCAGAGTGCTGCCGTCGTTATCCAAGCTCGACTGGAATCCCGCATTCACCATCAGCACAGAGTTCGAGTACTCCTGTCCGTTCAAGCGTTGTCCCGCAAGCGTGTCAATCTTGATTCCGGAATTCTGCACCTGAACATTCTTCAAGGTGGTTGCACCGTAGGTTTCGTAGCGAATACCAGCTTGCTCGCGCTGTGCAAACACACCCGGCGAACTAAGAGCAAGCAGAACCGGAACACAAAGAACGGTGAGCCATACGGCACGGAGATGCCTTGCATGTCGGCTGGTATTCTGTACTGTAATTCTCTTCATAACGCAGGGTGGAGTATAGGGTGGTACTGTTTCATTCGGGCACTCCGTTGTAATTTGCAGAAGCACCATGCTTCATGCGTCGGATGCCATGCAAACTACGATACGGCTGTCATATCATCAGCGTATCATCACTATCAACCTTGATTCTATGAATACCACCCTACGTCTCGCCATTGTGCTAATCGTTGCCATTGCCGTTGCCGCCGTTGCGGGCGATGATGCAAAAACCGCCGCTGCTAAAGTGGACGCATTTTTAGAGCAAGGCAATGTGCAGGAAGCCAAGAAAGTTCTTGATGCAAACTATGCCCCGGCACAAAAGGAATATGAACTGCTCTACCGCTTCTCGCGTGTGAATGTGTTGCTTGGCGATATGCAACCCTCCGAGAACGAGAAGGAAGCGTATTACTACGAAGCAAAGCGGTATGCCGACCTTGCCATTGCGCTGAATCCCAACGGTATGATGGGCTACATTCGCCGCGCCGCAGCTTCGGGCAAGGTTGCACTCTTCAAGGGTGTTCTCTCCGTGCGCGAGCTTGTGCTCTCGGCGAAAGAGGATGCGGAAAAGGCAATCGCCCTGAACAACACCACGCCGCAAAATCTTGCCACTGCCTACTACATTTTGGGTCGCACCCACTTGAAACTTTCCGAGACCGCCAAAGCCAAGCGGATGCTTGTGGGCTTGGGGTGGGGCAACCTTGATGATGCTATCACGAATCTGAAAAAAGCCGTTGAACTCCGCAACGGATTCGTCCTCTTCCACCTTGACTACGCCCGCGCATTGATTGCAAAAGAAAACTACACCGAGGCGCGCACCCATCTGCAAAACATTGCCAACATGCGCTTTCAGGAATTTGGCGACAACCAGCGCAAGCAGGAAGCGCAGCAGTTACTCACGTCTATTCAAGGGAAGTAACCAATGAGATAGCGGCTCGCCCAAGAGCGGCGATGCACTGAAAGCGGTTATCAACGAGCAGTTGTCGAAGAAATAACTCCGCCCGCCGTTAAACCACTTGTGCCTTGTGTGTGGTCATTGGCGAACTGTGGTTTGTCGTATTCCGAATACGAATGGTATTCTTGCGGGAAATGGTGTAACGCAAATTGAGGATTCAGCGTTATTGCCGGTGGGGAAACCATACACCGAATAAAATTCACTACATCATTCACTCATTGCACGAAGGATTTTATGGGAGCACTTGATCCGTATTCAGGACGGTGGGACGAACGCAAAGCCGCACACTTGATGCGCCGCGCAACATTCGTTACTACACGCGCCAAAGCAAAAGAACTTGCAGCAAAAACGCCCGCCCAAGCGGTGGATATGCTGCTGACCGAGAAGCCCGCACCGCCGGCTCCGCTCGACCCCGATACCAACCAAACATGGGTGAACAGCACAACACCCAACACGCAGGACTTCCTGTACCGTCCGCGTGTGAAATCATGGTGGTTCGAGATGATGCTCAAACCCGACGACCTGAACATCACCGAAAAGCTGACGCTCTGCTGGCACAACCACTTTGCCACCGAGTCCGATGTTGTCAATGATTCGCGCTTTCAATACTTCCATAACCAAACGCTGCGCCGTAACTGCATGGGCAACTTCAAGGAGTTTGTGCGGCAGATAACGATTGACAACGGAATGCTCCGCTACCTGAACGGCGACCAAAACACGAACACCCGCCCCAACGAAAACTACGCACGCGAATTACAGGAACTCTTCACCATAGGCAAGGGCAAGGAAATAGCTCCCTATGATTATACCACCTATACCGAAGACGACATCCGCGCCGCCGCAAAAGTGCTGACCGGCTGGCGCACCCCCCGCGTCGGAGACCCCAGCAAATCCACCTTCAACGCCGCACAGCACGATACACGCGACAAGCAATTCTCGAAGAACTACGGCAACACGGTGATAAAGGGACGCAGCGGCGCAACCGCCGGAGCCGACGAATTGAACGACCTGCTGACGATGATATTCGCGCAGCAGGCAACCGCCAAATACATTGTTCGCAAACTCTACCGCTGGTTTGTGCATTACGAGATAACACAGCAGACCGAAGACACCGTGATTGCACCGCTTGCAGCGCAATTCGCGCAGGGCAACTACGAAATCAAACCTGTATTGCGGACGCTGCTCCTGAGCGAGCATTTCTACGACGAGCAGAACATCGGCGCGATGATTATGTCACCATTGGATTTTGTTGCGGGCTTTATCAATAAGTTCGGATTCCAACTCCCCGCAGTGCTTGCCGACCGCTACACCACGCTGCAATACTTTGCAACGCTTGCCGCCGCAATGCAGCAGAATATCATGGATCCGCCAAGCGTGGCGGGATGGACGGCATACCACCAAGAACCCGACTACTACCGCCAATGGATGAACTCCGCCACACTGCCGCTGCGCTACAACCTGACGGATGCAAGCGTGATTGGCGGCGGACGCTACCCGCGTGCATTCATCATCAATACACTGGACTACTGCGAAAAAGTGTGCGCCAACCCTTCGTCGGCAAA
Organism: Candidatus Kapaibacterium sp.; assembly: GCA_016788605.1. Taxonomy (GTDB): domain Bacteria; phylum Bacteroidota; class Ignavibacteria; order Kapaibacteriales; family NICIL-2; genus JAEUSO01. The sequence continues at coordinate 21,593 of JAEUSO010000015.1, forward strand.
GCAACTTGTCAATGATGTTGCGGACGACCTTTGCACAGCATACCCGCTTACCCAGGACGAGCGCGACTACTTGCTTACCAACACACTGCTCGTCGGCGGCGCAACCGAAGCACTCTGGACTGCGGCATGGGGTGCCTATAAAGCGAATCCCACTAATGCCACAGCCAAAAAAACAGTGGAAGACCGTACCAAGCTGCTCTTCGTCAATCTGTTCCGCCTTGCGGAATTTCACCTCATGTAATTATCAACAGCACAAAGGAGAACACCAATGAAACGCAGATCATTTCTCAAGACCGCCGCGCCCGTATTGGCTACACCGCTGTTGATGAACGGCTTGAAGCTGAACGCCCTCTCGCGCTCGCCCGTCTTCGACGAACTTGCCTCGGCACTTGCCGTCACCGACCGCTATTTGGTATTGATACAGTTGAACGGTGGTAACGACGGCATCAACACCGTCATTCCGCTCGACCAGCTAAGCGTATATAATCAAGTGCGTTCGCGTATCGCCATCCCCGAAAGCAAGGCACTGAAAATAAGCGACGCATCGGCACTGCATCCCGCAATGACAGGCATACAGACGATGTTCAAGGACGGCATGGCAACGCTTATCCAAGGCGTGACGTATCCCAATCCCAACCAGTCGCACTTCCGCTCGACGGATATTTGGATGACCGGCTCCGACTCGAACCAATACATCGGCTCGGGCTGGGCGGGACGCTATCTAACCACCGAATATCCGAACTATCCCAAGGGCTATCCCAACGCGCAATACCCCGACCCTCCGGCGATTCAGATTGGCGCAGTCATGCCGCTTGCGCTGATGGGTCCGTCGCAGAACATGGGCTTGGCAATCCAAGACCCCAACACGTTCTACACCACGATGAACGCTATTGCCCAAGGGAATTATCCCGCGCCGCCCGCCACCAAACCGGGCAACGAACTTGCGTTTATCCGTCAGGTGCAGGGCGAATCGAAGCAGTACTCGAAAACCATAAAGGATGCCTATGATAAAGCCACAAACAAAGTCACCTATCCCACAGCGCAGCAGAACTCGCTTGCGGTGCAAATGGCGACGGTTGCCCGATTGATTGCAGGCGGATTGAAAACCCGCATCTACGTGGTGCAGATTGGCGGCTTTGATACCCACGCGCTGCAAGTGGACGACGCGGACACAACCACGGGCGCACACGCAACATTGCTGGGTCGTGTGTCGGAATCGGTCGCACTCTTCTACCAAGACCTGAAGCAACTTGGCGTGCAGGACAAAGTTCTTTCGATGACGTTTTCGGAGTTCGGTCGCCGTGTGGAAGCCAACGGAAGCGCGGGCACAGACCACGGCACAGCCGCGCCGATGTTCGTGTTCGGAACGCAGGTGAACCCGGGTATTATCGGTGTGAATCCCAGCTTGACCGACCTTGACAACCAGAACCTGAAAATGCAGCACGATTACCGCTCGGTGTATTTCTCGGTACTCAAGCAATGGTTCGGAGCCGACAGCGCCGCACTCCGCACCGCCGTATTCCGCGATTTCCCCGAACTGCCGATTATCAAAACAAGCAGCACAAGTGTTTCGGAAAACGACGCATTTGCAACAGCGGCGGCACTAAGCAATTATCCGAACCCCGTGGCAAACGGCGGTACAACAATACGCTACACCCTGCCTGATGCAGCCGAGGTGAACATACGCATCATGGATGCCAACGGGCGCATGATAACAACCCTTGCGGGCGGGTACCAACAGGCGGGAACGCAACAACTGCACTTCGATGCAAACGGTCTTGCAAACGGGATGTATATCATCGAGGTACGGGCGGGATTGCGACGCGCCGCCACAACAATGGTGGTGGAACGTTAAGCGGAACACCAAGAGATTTAGCGCAACGGCTGCACGGAGTATATCTGTTGCAGCCGTTGTTTTATATGGAAGTTGCTTTCCATTCTTGAAAATTTTCGGTTATTATGAATCAATAACTTTCTCCGTGTATTCCTAACACAACAAATCCCGAATGTACCCACACAACTCAATGTATATTATGAGAACCGCACACCGACCATTTGCCACACGGACGTTGCTGCTTGCGCTCTGCTATACAGCCGCCGCATTACTCACCTTGACATCATACGCGCAAAGCACATTGCCATCAAGCATGGGAACACGGTTTGTTTTCTCCGTTCCACCCGTCGAAGGTGTTTTTGGAAGAAGCGCAACTGTGCGGCTTACCGTCTCATCGAGAGATACGGCAATGGTAACATGTTACGAGCATACACAACGTGTAACACCAGATTCCCAAGTTGTATTCTTCCACGAAATCCGGAATGGTAGGATTATGCCATACATTGGCATTCCCGATTCTGCGGATGCCGTGTATACCAATAGGGCTGTTGTTGTCACATCAACCGCACCGGTCTCATTGGTATGTACGGTAATCAGTAGAATGGGCGGTGAATCCTTTACCGTGCTTCCCGAAAA
>JAEUSO010000160.1:0-4154 GCA_016788605.1 Candidatus Kapaibacterium sp.
TTTTCCCCTTGTCATAAAATTGTTAGTATTCGTGTTGTCGTTCCGACTTAGAACCAGAGCAGATCCGCCCACCGCTGATATAATTGCCATGTTGCATCCACATCGCGCAGACAGTATTCTGCAATAGTAGCGTACTCGCCTTCTGCATAAAGCTGCGCTACTTTCGAGCCGTCCACGCCGTCGGCTTTCGGCGAACGGATGCCGAATGCTTTTGTATAAAAGTCAAAATTGAATCTGCGTGTTGCGCCTGTTTGCTGCGGGTATTGATAGCAGAGTTCATCAAGCAGGTCGGTGTGTTCGGCGCGGTAATTCCAACGCGAGCCGCTCATCAGGTTCACACGCGGGCGGATGCCAAGCGCGGCGGAGCGCAACATCAGAAACGGAAAATCAAACCCGCGCCCGTTGAACGTCACATAATGCACGCGCCTGTTTGCATCATGCACTTTTGCAAGATACTTCCAGAAATCATCAAGCATGGCTCGCTCGCTACGCCGCACCATTACTGCGCCCGACGGCAGTGTTTCCTTCACCAACTCTTCGCTGTCGTCTGTGTTTCGCATCAGTGTCACACGCTTCTCCTCGTTGAAGCCATCGTCTGTTTGAACAAAATGGATGAGAGAGATACAGACAACATGTCCGGTGAACGGCGACAGTGCCATCTCGTTTTTCTTCTTTTCCTGCTCTTCGTCGGTTGTTGCGCCGCGAAGCAAATACTCTTGTTGCGTATCATCAAAATAGTCCCACGCAACGGGCGACGTTTCAATATCAATGACAAGATAGTGCATAAGTCCTGTTGAATCAGTTAGTTGTGTTGTGCTCCGCAACTGGCAAGGCAAAACCGACGGTTGTGTTGATTGTTCCCAAGCCCCATGTGTTTGTTCCGACAACACGGATTGTATAATTCACATCAAAATAAAGCTCATCGCTTAAAAACATCATAAATCCTGCGCCTGCCGAAATATAGGATTCGTAGAGAGGAAATGTTTGTGTGTTGAATCCGCGTACACCGCGTGTTGCGCCGGTTGTAAATACGCCTTGTGCACCGCAGCGGATAATTGCGTCGCCGATAGAGTAGATGCGCCCTTCAAGGGAAATTGAAGCAAGGTCGCGCAGGTCGCCCGAACGGTAGTGGTACTCGAACCGCCCGATAACATCAGTGTTGCTGAACTTGATATTCGATTGCAGTCCTGCTGAAACCATGACTGTGCCGCCCGGCATGAACGGTGTGAACGAGTTGCTGTCGGCATTCGCCTCGGGCGATGTAAATGACGGCGCTGTTCTGATATTCAGCAACGCGCTTGTCCGCGATTTTTTCGATGGCAACAGATACTCCATGCCGACCTGATAATACTGCATTCCTGTTGCGCTCAAGTTACGTCGGGGCTTGATAATACCGATTAAACTTGCAGAGTAGTTTTCATTGAGTGTGGCTATGCTAAACGGCAACCGTGCATGAAGTGTGAGAACATCGGAAGCGTTGTATCGCGCCGCAACACCGACGGTATAAACCGAGAGATCTGTCACATACCCGAATTGTTCGTTTGGTCGCTCGATACGTGTAATGGTTTTGCCCGTCGAGTCATAGTAAATCGCAGAGCTGTTGTATTCTGCGAATGGTTGCAGCACAAGAAGCCCGCGCTTATTGAGTATCGTGTCGGGCTGTGCGTCGCTTTGCAGCGGTATTGCGGCGGTGAAGAAGGCGATATGGAGAATCAGAAGAATGACGGAGCGGCGTGCCATGCTAACATGATGCGAATAAATGACGAATGATTATCCCGCACGGTGCGGTTCAATGCAAAGTACGAAGAAACACACCACTAATCCTGTTACCGCTCTTTCTTTTTCCGCGCAGAGAGTTTCAACACGGGTGTCTTATCTGTTTGAAAGCGATAGCGTGCATCCATGTTGTATCCCACATTGTAATACACTCGCATCTTGTCGTAGTCCTTTCCCTGCTTCAGTTGCGCTGCTGCATTCCATGTAAAGGTATATGTACCGTTCTCATAAATCCACGGCTCCCCTTTCAAAAAATCCGGCTCGATATTCTTCTCCATTTCATCTGCACCATCCTTGATTGAGTACCCGAAGAGGTCTATGTTCAAGCCGTCGGTCGGCACATTATCTACCGTAAATGTTAATGTTATCACACCATCGCTTTGCACATCGCTTTTCGTCAATCTCACCGATGGCTCCGACCACATTTTTTTCTGCGAGCCGAAATAGCCGGACTTGGAAAGTGATGACGGTTTACATTGTTCGAATATCATGTACTCATCTCCCATTCCATCGCGAAGCACAAGAAGTCCCGGACTGATTATCTCAGCTTTGTACACTGTTTCTTGCCGCCCTTCGATACTTAAGAGGAGTCCCTTCTCCGTCATACGCCATGTTCCATCCACTGAACCGGACGTATCATTTGCAACAACCATTCGGAGCGCACCGTTGCGTGCAAAACCGATGTACTCGATACCGCTCACCGCCGATGTATCAAGCATCCGGCGCTGCCATACTTTGCGTTGATTTCCGCTGAGGTTATCCATGTCCATTGCAGCATCGTAATAGTGCTGTACCTGCCGTATAAATTTTATTGCCAGTTCAGCTGCCTTCGTCGAGCGCGAGGCATCGGTCATCAGAATATCGCAGTAGTTTGTAGCAAAGGGAATAAGTTTCTCGCGTGATTCTTCGCTTAATGCAAGCGTCACCAAAAACCACGAGAGCGATTGCACGGTATCGCGTGGTATTCCGGCGCCCATCAGCGTCCGGTAACCGAGTTCGCCAAACACTACCTCGTGTTTGTGTGCGGCTGCACGAAGAAACCATTTCAATGATTCGACAGTGTCGCGCTGAACGCCCGTACCAGAGTAATAGTATGCGCCGGTGACATACTCTGCGAGCGGGAATCCCAATGCAGCCGCATTTCGGACAAGGAGAAATGCCTCACGTTGTTTAACCGTATCGCGCCCGCCAATGAAAAATGCCTTTGCCACCATAGCAGGAGCGTACTTTGCCTCGACGGATGTTTCGATGTATGCCATAGCGATTGTTGTATCGGTCTGGCTCAATGCCTGCGATAGCAGCCGCCGACCATACGTGTACTGTGCAGGTGCATAGCCGTGCTTTGCTGCGCGCTCGATATATGCACGTGAAGAATCCTCATTGACATTCACGCCATTACCCGACTCATACATCTTTGCGATCGCGTACTCGGCACGTGCGTTATTCCGCATCGCCATATCACGCAAGCCATCCAAACACTGTGCATACAAAGCGCGTGCGCGGCGGGTGTCACGGACAGTGCCAATTCCTATGTTCAGGCATTCCGCCAGATTGAACATGCCAAGTGGGTGTTTCCGTAGTGAACTTTCCTGTGCGTACTTATAAGCAACTGCGTCATCGCTTCCGGTAGCTTCATTACGGCGAATCATCTCGCTGACAATCGCCTGATACTCCGCATCCCCTTGGTCGGCGCGGCGTTTTGCATCGTCGAAAGTTTGCGCCACTCCGGTATATGCGCTGCTGATAACAAGGATAAGAATGATTCGGTACAAAGTCACAGTCATACTATATGATGATTGGTGAGTGCATGGTTTCGCGGGATTATCGGCAGCCGTGCTTGTTGTGTGAAGTATCATTCGTGTAGTACGGAGAAGTTCTCCTTGTAGATGGCGTTGCATTAAGCAATTAGTGCCGCCTCATCGAGAGAAAACGTCTGCCGTTTCATGTCTATGCTGCATTGGATACCGAATGGAAGCGTCAGTTTCTTCGCAGTATGACCGTACATCAGGTTAGTGATTGCCGGTTTTCCGTTGCGAACAGCGTATTCATTCAGGACTTCTTCCACCGGTCGGTGCGGTGTGTTCGTTGTTCGGGATAAATCTTGGGTGAACTGTCCGAACATTAGTGCTGATGCGGCATTCAGCGATCCGTTCAATTCCAACTGCGCCAGCATCCTGTCAATTCTGTAGCTCTCTTCGCCAATGTCTTCCGTAAGCAGCAATGCGCCTTGATAGTCAGGCGCGTATCGCGTTCCTGCAAGTGCTGCAAGCATACACAGGTTTCCACATACAAGGTGACCCGACACTCTTTGCGGAGTTTGAGCAGGGTGATGGATTGACTGAAGTGGAAATGGTTGTGATATCCGTCCGACTTTTTTA
>JAEUSO010000160.1:4164-7809 GCA_016788605.1 Candidatus Kapaibacterium sp.
TGTCAGGATTCGCCAAAAGAACTCTTCGCTCGCGGCATCAAATCCACCCATATCAACACCGACCATTGCACCACTAAACGTAAGAAGTTTTGCGTGGCGGTGGAGTGCAGTATTCAAGGCGGTAATGTCTGAGAATCCAACAAATATCTTAGGATGTTTTTTGATGACACGATATGATAAATGCGACAAATACCGCATTGAACCATAGCCGCCGCGTGTGCAGAATATTGCGTCAATCCTTGTGTCGGTGAACATTTGCATAATGTCTTGTGCGCGGACTTCGTCGCTGCCTGCCAGATAATGCTCGCGTGCATAGACCGATTCACCACATTCCACTCGGTAGCCCAATGACTCGAGATACCGGATTCCGCGTTGCAGTTTTTGTTCATCGCGCAGAGGCGACGACGGCGAGATAAGTCCGATAACGGCATTCTTCCGTAACGGGGCGGGTTTGATAAGAGTATTTTTCATGCTGCCGCGAAAGTACAGCGCGGAAAGGGTTATTTTGGAACGAACACAATATCACGCCCACCCTCATGACAATAGTACTGATTGCCATCGGCAAAACCGAGGCATCATTCATACAAGAAGCGATTGTCGAGTACATTAACCGCATCAAACGGTATTCTCCTTTTGAGTTTGTAATTGTACCGGCAGTTAAGAATGCACACGCATTACCTGACGAGGTACTGAAACAAAAAGAGGGCGAAGCATTACTCGCCAAATGTCAGCCGAACGACCACATCATTTTGCTTGATGAACATGGGAAGGAGCGGACATCGGTGATGTTTTCGCAGCATATCCAACGGTTACAAAATACCGGGATAAAGCGCGTAGTATTTATGATTGGCGGCGCATACGGGTTTAGTCAGGAACTCCATCAGCGGGCGTACGAAAAAATCTCACTCTCGCAAATGACGTTCTCGCATCAAATGGTGCGAATGATATTCTTGGAGCAGCTCTACCGCGCTTTTACCATTCTGAAAGGCGAGCCGTATCATCACGAGTGACAGGCGGTGTTACACCACCGCCCACGGAATAAAACTCAAATTGAAGACCCTTCCGTTTTTCATGGTGACAAGCGTTCCGATAAACCCGAACTTATGATTTGTTATGTAGGTGATTTTGCTATACGCAGGATTATCAACCACCGACTCGTCCACACGGATTGACTTGACTTGCAGAAATCCTAAACTCCAATCTTCTTTCTCTGCTTTCAGAGTAACTGTGCGTTGGATTGTCCTGCCTGTAGAATCGGTGAATGAATATACCGTACCGACAGGATCGGAATACCGCACTAACATAAACGGCTTTGACTCATTGCCATTCGAATAGCGAAAATCCTGAATGCCTTCCGACGTTACCCTTGACTTCAACTCGATATGAAAACGCACACTGCCCGCCACACTTGTATCCACCCTTGTTCCCGGTCCAAGAACAGCGGAAATCAGCATATACTTTACTGAAACCGGAAGCGCGGTTGTGCCGAACGCAGTATCTAATTTTCTGAACGATGCTTGATTGAGTTGCACCCATCCTCGCGTTGTAACAATGCCATTATTATTCGAGACAATAAAGATGGAGTCCTCTATCGGAACGCCAATACCGTCTATACCCAAATACGCGCCGACTTCATTCCCTGGTTTTGTAAGGTCGAGATTGGTCTCGCCTCCCAATACATTCGGGTCAGTCACGCTCTCTTTACAAGACGACATCAACATAAAGCTCGTAACAAGCACTACAGCAACAATAGTTTTCATACATCACAGATTAGTTAGTTTCGCACGGGTCGAAATTAGAGAGAATCCTTTTAAAGACAAAATTATCTTTAAAAGACCTCAATCCTACTTTGCTTCACCGAATTCCGCCTTATAGAGCGCACCCACATGTGAATATGCCTAACTTTGCACCCCGAAATCACCAAACCGAGAAGATAACAAACCATGAATATCGAACTCCCAATCCTGACCTCCGAACAGGAAACAGAAGTTGCCGAGCAGCAGCTTAACCGTAAACTCTATGTTGAGACCTACGGCTGCCAGATGAATGTGAACGATACGGAAATCGTACAAGGCGTGATGCACAAACACGGCTACGACGTAACCGACACACCCGATAACGCCGATGTGATTTTACTGAATACCTGCGCCATCCGCGATAATGCAGAGAAGAAAATCCACGAGCGGCTGAACCACCTGAAGTATTACAAAAAGCGCAACAAGGATTTGGTTGTGGGCATACTTGGTTGCATGGCGGAACGGCTGCGCGGCGATTTGCTCGGCGAGAAGAATTTAGTGGACTTGGTGGTCGGTCCCGATGAATACCGTCGCGTTCCCGAATTAGTCGAGAATGCACTTGGCGGCGGACAAGGCGTAGCGGTGAAACTCTCGCGCGTGGAAACGTATGATGACATTATTCCGCTCCGCACCGAGGGTATCAGTTCGTGGGTTTCGATTATGCGCGGCTGCGATAAGTTCTGCACGTTCTGCGTTGTTCCCTTTACCCGCGGACGCGAACGCTCGCGCGGGATGCAGAGCATAGTGGACGAAGTGAAATACCTGTGGGACAGCGGCTTTAAGGAAACAACTCTGCTCGGGCAGAACGTGAATTCCTACCGTGATGAAGAGGGCGGCTATGACTTTGCCGACTTGCTTGATGCCTGTGCAAAAGCCGCTCCGCAACTGCGTATCCGCTACACAACATCCCATCCCTACGATATGAGTGACAAACTCATCGAAACAATGGCGATGCACAAGAATATCTGCGAGTATATTCACTTGCCCGTGCAATCAGGCAGCGACCGCATCCTGAAACTGATGAACCGCCACTATTCGGTTGAGCATTACATCGAGCGCATTGCAAAGATCAAAGAGTATATGCCGAACTGCGCGCTCTCGACCGACATCATCGTGGGCTTTTGCACCGAGACCGAGGAAGACCACACCATGACAATGCAACTCATGCGCGAGGTACGGTACGACGGTGCGTATATGTTCAACTACTCACCGCGCGAAAACACCAAAGCATGGAAAATGGGCGATGATGTTCCCGACGAGGTAAAGACCCGCCGCCTTAATGAAATTATCGAGCAGCAAACAAAAATTGCAGCGGAAATTAACAAGACAGAAGAAGGAAAAACATTCGAGGTCTTAGTTGAAGGACCGAGCAAAAGCAGCACGAAGAATAACTCGAACGACCAATGGCGCGGCAGAACCGACCATAACAAAATCGTTGTGTTCCCGCACAGCGAGAGTGTTTCCTACGTTGTGGGCGATACCATCAACGTGCGTGTGAACCGCTCCACAAGCGCCACCCTCTTTGGTGATGTTGTAGCGGGATAATCGTATAAAATTTTCATCAAAAAAGGCGGATACACAATGTGCATCCGCCTTCTGTTTTTAACGGCAGTATAGAACTTAACGCTCGATAACAAGACGCTTGGTTACAACTGTTGTGCCGGTTTCGATGCGAAGCAGGTATGCGCCAGCGGCAAGACCGCCAAGTTCGCCACTGCCAAAGTCAAGCGCGATGATATTCTCACCGGGTTGCGATTGAACGGACGAGCTATACACGGTTTGCCCGTTCACACCTGTTATACTAACCGTTGCCGCAGCCGCCTTGTTGCTTTCGTAGCTGATGAGCGCG
>JAEUSO010000161.1 GCA_016788605.1 Candidatus Kapaibacterium sp.
CTAACGGTATCAACTCTTCCGTCCGAATGTTCGCCTGAAAATGATTCCTGTCAATAACAAGGATGAGGTTATTAATGGAAAGTGCCGATGCAACTAACATCGCTTCCCACATGCTGCCCTCGTTGAGTTCGCCATCGCCCGCAACCACAACCACCGAATTACCCGTCCCTTTTTTCAAGCAATCCAACGCAACGCCCATTGCAACGGAAAGTACATGACCCAACGAGCCGCTGTGGAATTCAATGCCGGGAATGGCGGTGTTGGGATGCCAGTACATGCTGTCGGTTACGGCAAGGTGATTGTGCAGACGCTCGCGCGGGAAGAAGCCGCACTCTGCCAGCACACCGTACAATGCGGGAACATCGTGACCTTTAGAAAGAAAGAGGTAATCGCGCTGCGCGTCATCAAGGTTCTTTGGCGAGATATTCAGAAACGATGTGTAGAGATAGCAGAGCAAATCGGCGCAGGAAAGGGAAGCGCCGGTAAAGCAACCGCCGCCCGTGCTCATACGGAGTATGTGCTGCCGTACGCGATATGCGCGCTCTTCAAGGAGTTCAGTGTTAAGCGGACTGTCGAACATTGCGTGTTGCATGGCTGTATCTCATGAGAATTATGCGTATGCCGTGATGCAAAACATAAAGATGTTTGCTTGTACCGTTGCTCCGGTGTGCGTTGCTGCACAACAGCAATCGGGCTGCATGTTATTGTATCAAAATGCGAGTGTGGTGCTCGCCTACGGTTGTGAGTTCATCCAAATGATGGGCATACCAGTTCACGCCGGCATACACAGAGTTTATACGGGCGATTTCGGGCTTTGCGTTAAGCATCCAGAGGATGTCATTGAGTCCGAAGTCGGGCTTCTTGTCATAAAGTTCGTCATAGACCGTGCGTATGAAATGATAATCCGCTTCGTAGTCCAGCGTCCACCGGTGGCTCATGGAGTAATCCATGCCCGATTTCCACACAATGTTGCCTATTCTGAAGAGATGGGGATTATCCCAAATGTATGGTGTCGTGTGCTCGCGTTGGAATTGTTTGCAGGCATTGTTCCATGCACGTTCAAGTGCCGTGAGCGTGATGAGTTCAACATCGTTGCCGTCGGGAAAGGTGGCGGGATGAAGGTTGCTGACATAATCATACGTTCTCGGTGCGCGCAGGTGTGCTTCAATCACGGTATCAACAATCACAGGATCAATCAGCGGGCAGTCGCTCGGGACTTTAACAACCGTGGTTGCACCATAAGCGCGGGCGCACTGGTAATGCCGGTCCAGCAGGTCGGTCGGATGACCGCGGAAGCAGAGGATTCCCTCGTGATGGCAGAGTGATTCGATGATGTCGTCGCTTTCGAGGTGTGTGGTGGCAACAACAACCGCCGCTGCGTATCTGCACCGGCGAAGGCGTTCCACCTGACGCACCAGCGAACTCTTTCCGGCAAGCGGTAAGAGCACTTTGCCCGGCAGCCGCTGCGAACCTGTCCGTGCCTGAACTATAATCACAACGGAATCGCGGTGTTGCATGTATGCCGGAGTATGGCGGGGGCGGTTATTGAACATTGACATCGTAGTGAGGATAAACAACGTGGTGATGGTGACGCACTGTGCGTGCCTGCCCGGCGTTCACTGTTTTTTGTTCTAAAACCATCCGGCACACATCCGCAATAGCACGCGACGATGTGCCGCCGTTTTGAACAGGCATCAGCCAACGAACATGCGCCTCATCCATATCGGAATGGAGTGTTTTGCCAAGAGCGGCGGCGGTAAAGACAAGCGATGAGTACCGTGTGATGAATGTAGAGCAGTTTGCGACCATTTCGTGAGCATTGCCGGTGCAAAGCGCAAGTGCTTCAGGAGCATACTTCCGTATCTCGTCCATCGCACGGCTGTGGTTCTCGTTCGGATGCAGTTTGAAGATCAACTGCGAAGCACCGGCTATTCTTCGCGCCCGCTCGATGAACGCTTTACGGTTTTCGTATTTGTATGTCTCGCGCATATCCGATGTGGCGCATAACGTGTAGCCGCTGTAGGGGAATGTGTTGTGAGTATATGCCCGGCAGTTGTCGAAGTTCGGGATGCCCGTCACTATCAGTTTCCGCATGTCTGCGCCTTTGCTCATGAACAGATGTTTGTATCCCTCGGATGCAACACAAAATGCGGTGTACCTGTTCGAGAGTCCTGTGGCTGCGGTGCTGGCAAAGTAGCGTGGCAGTTTCAATAACTTTACAACATGGTAGATGAAATTCTCAGGGTCGGTCATGCCTTCTTGCACCAAGACAACCGAGCGTGACCGGATGTTGCGCGGAATGATAAGGTCCTGACATGTTACCACTGCATCGTACTCGTGCCGCCGTCCGTATTCGTCAATCGTGAGGTTATGGGATTCAAGATACTCCATTGTTGATTGCTTGAACTGTCCGCCCAAAATGGTGAAGTCCAAATACCCGCGCCGGGCAAGCGCATCAATCAATCCGTCGGCATAATACGGGGTGAAATACGCAGCAACATCAGGCATCTGCTGCGCTATGCTGTGCATCATGCTTGTCTGGTTCAGCGAACCGCAAATGAAGAGAATCCGGCGTACACCCATTGATTATATGCATGTTGTTATACCATGCAAATTGCACTAATGGTATTACCTGAATGTTACACCGCTATTAGCATATTGTATCATTCATATTGCGGTATCGTAACACGGTATTGCGGGTTGTGGATGAGATTCGATGCCGTATGGTGTTGTATTGGAAGCCGGATGCTGAATGTACTTCCCTTGCCGGTTTCCGACTCAACGTCAATCCTGCCATTATGAATCTGAATAAACTCGTGCGCAATGTTCAATCCCAACCCCGTCCCGCTGATGTTCCCCACATTCTCCGAGCGGAAGAACTGGGTGAATATCCGTTCGCGGTCGTGATCACTCATCCCAATTCCGTAATCACGGATGCGAATGATAAATTCGGGCGGCTCGTATTCAAGGAGAACATCCACCCTATTCTTGCCGGGCGAGTATTTCACAGCATTGCCAAGGATGTTCCGCAGTGCGTAGGTAAGCAGGCGGTGGTCGCCGCAGGACTGTACGTCGCCATTCGCACGCAGGGCGTTGCTTGCTGTGATGAGTATGGTATGACCGTCACAATCCATCGTCTCTTCAAAATCAGCGACAACACTGTACACCAACTGGCTAAGGTCAAGTTCAATCGGTGTGAACAGTTCCTTCAGCGACTTGGTTGAGGATTGCAGCAGGAGCATATCCATCAGTGCCGTTAGTTCGCGGATACGCTTGTTAATGTGGCTCACGGCAAGTTCGCGCTCACCGTCATTCATCCGCGAACTGTAGCGTTGCAGCATGGATGCCGAAAGCTGAATACCCGTAAGCGGTGTGCGGAATTCGTGCGACACCGTGTTCAAAAACTGCGTCTTCATCGCTACCACATGCTTCTCCTCCTGCAATGCACGGCGAAGTTCCTCTTCTGCATGTTTAATCATGGTTATATCCACCATGTTGCCAATGATGTCGCCCGACCCGTGCTCTGTATCAACAAAACTTGCATGAACCAGAAAATGGGATGCGCCCAGCTGCAACTCGAAACTGCATGTGCCGCCAAAGCGCAAGAGTGCGGAGAAAGAATCTTGTATCATTGCGTAATTCGAAGCATCGAACAGTTGCGAAAGCGGGCAGCCGGACACCATCCGCGTATGGATTCCCATACGGACAGCGTCTTTCCCCTCGCAGAACTGAAAGTAGTATTCACCGTCATCACTGTCATTATAGACCATGAACACGATGCTTTGCAAGTGTCCAAGCAGGTTTCGGAACGAAGGCGGTAATGTGAGCAGCATAGTATCAGGATATGTGTGCAGTTCGGTCGTGGGACTATTCAGTTACACACATGCCGCATAAGTATCGTCGTCCCGGGAAAGAAGTGAAGTGGTTTCCATATTAAGAAATTGTAAAGTCAAGACCTGAGGTGCATGAGTTATATCAGCCGGTATTTGTTAGAAGCGTAATGCAAGAACGCTTGGATTAATGACCTCTCCCCAGCCCTCTCCGGCAGAGAGGGAGCTTCTTTCCGGCAGAGGGACGCAGCGGGCGGAGGGGAGCGGTTCGGTGTCGGTATGGATAGAGTTGGAGCGCAACATCGTACCATTGGAAAGCAAACGGGAATTGGAAAAACAATGGACGGAAGTTCACGGCGCATTTATTGACCACCTGAAGATGACCTATCCTTTGTTGAGCGCGATGGAACTAAAGATAGCAGCACTCTTGAAAATGAAACTCAGTACCTCGAATATCTCTGCTATTCTCTTTCTTTCTAAGCGTACCGTTGAGTTCCACCGATTAAACATCCGCAAGAAAATGGGGCTATCGCCAACGGATAACCTTCATGTGTTGTTGAATAAGCAATGGTAACATAATAGTTTTACTCTTCGTATCATCGTGAACAAGAATTACTCGCATGGAATTATACTTTATACAATGCAGATAACACCGTGTGGTAACTATCAAACATCATTCGCAAACTCACCACCATTAAGTACAAAACACAACCGCCCTGCATTGCTGCAAGGCGGCGCATTCACAACCAATGACTCGCACCATTCTGGAGGAATACTGTTGGCAGTGACAAACATGTGGACGTTAGCGGGGGCGGTGATTTCCTACTTTGAAACCGAAACTATCTGCACACTGAGTTTATCCTGTGTGGTGATGCGAACAACATAGATTCCGTCAGCCATACAATTCAGGTAGAGGGTTACATCCGGTAATGCAGGATGTTGCCTATCAACAAGTACACCGCCCAAAGTATATATCTCAACCTTATCAATGACGCTTGCCGAGCTGACCTGTAATGTTTGCGAACTGCATATATACACCACCGATACATCGGGCGACGGTTCGGAATCCGAATGAACATCCGTCAGGCAACTAATATCCTTGTTGGAATAGCTGAATGAATCCACAAAGTTTGGCAGTCCGAAGTTGCAGTTTTTCCCAAGAAGGTTAATGGCGTTTTGTACGTATCCGCAAGCAAGACCGGCGCTATTCGGCGAATTGATAACACTCAGATATGGTGCGCCGTATTCACCAATATATATCTTACCATCAGGTGCAAGTTGGAGCGCATAATTATTGCCTGTTGAAGTACCATTTATCAGTGTTTTAGAATTTTGAATTGCGCTTGCTGTTCCACCGCCTGCCGTCAAATCATATTGCCAAACTTTGATATTAAAGGTCAGATAAAACTTTGTGTTATCAGGCGAGAAGCTACAATTATAGGCATCCTGATTGATGTCCGCGGGAGTATGCAGATTTATGAAATTGGATAACACACCAGTACTGTTATCAAAGTCAAACACTTCTCGGATTTTACCGCCGTTTGCTGTAACAATTCCAATCCTTCTTCCATTAGGTGATGCTTTCATAATTCCCAATGCACTTGCCGGTAAGGGTGCGGTGGATGTGTGCATCGAGCCGATACTTGTTATCACGGGAGTTGCCGATAGTCCGGCAGAACTGAATAGATACGCATAGAAATCTTTGGAAAAGAACTTGTGAACAATCACCCAATAGTCCTTGCCGTTTGCGTGGCGTACAGCGGTAAGTTGCTCACCCATCGTATTTGCAATCAAGATATTTTTTTGACCGCTGACAACCAAGCCGTACTGATTTTCTAAACACATATCAACCACCGAATACCGGAAGCCGTCCTGGAGGTTATTATTGAAGTCATCGAGCGTGAATACATAAAACAACCTTTGGCTACCGGGCAGTGGCAGTATCAACGAGGATTGCGCCGCCGAGTACGAACCCATCAGTCCGCTTCCATTACCCATCACGCCATGCGCCTTATTCCAGATGGTTTCGCCGTTGGTATAAAAGAGCAATGAACCGTTGCCATCGCAGATAACGGCTGTTCCTTCTGCGTGACCGTTCTGCAAATACGTTTGCCCGTTGGTAAGGGCAACCGGCTGACCGCTGTTGAAGTCAATACCCGCTCCATTGCCAAAGTACCATCGGTTCGCTTGGTTTTGTGCAAGGCAACATGCGGTAGCAAACAGCATCATAACAAGAATCTTCATATACCACATTGTATAGTTCAAAAAATACCGCCCTGCATTTCTACAGGGCGGCGTTGGGGATGGGAAGTGATTATGACTAAAGCACTTACCTCTTTGCACCGGGCAGAGTGTCGCCTGAAATGACGACAGTCAGTATGTTACAGCTATCGCCATCGCATCGAACCGAGCAAGCATAGTCGCCACACCTGGCGGCACCGGTTGCCTTTACCGCCACTCCGTTCTTAAATCCGGCTGCTTTAGGTGATCCAACACCTTTGCACACTATGGTCGGACCACTGCATGCTTCAGCGCGGGCTGATTCTTTGAATTGTACGGTGTATGTACCTTCGGGATATTTTGTAACATCAAACACGCACCTGCCTTGCGGGTCGGGTGATTTGGTATCCATTACCCTTCCATCCTTAGAAACCAACATCACGGTCATAGAGGTAGGGTTTGTACCCGATTTAACTATCTTTCCTCTTACAGGGGTTGCCTCGGAACCTTGTGCATACAATGATGATATGCATGTAAACAATGCAAGCAGTACTACGCTTGCTCTAACAAAACTTTTCATAAAAAATCCTTGAAAATAAATGAGTGAACTGAACAAGTGAATTTTGATAAGAATATCGTGGTCGGGGTTTTGCAAAGCAGCACCACGACCACGAAACAACAGAGCGTATTAGCGAACGATACTCAATGGTTGCGTAGCTCTTCCCTGCTCGGCATTGAGAATGATGATATAGCTGCCCGATGCGAGCGAGCTAAGATCAGTCGAGAACACATGACTGCCCTGAAACAGCATCGAGTTGTTTGTAACGTTAAGAACTTCCCGTCCGAGCATATCAACAATTTTAACGGTTACATTTGATATGTCTTTTTCGAGAGTAATGCTTATAGTAGCCGATGATGTAGCGGGGTTCGGCAGTGTAAGAATAGATACTCCCATGTTCCCGCCGCCACGCTCGTCTTCAACTTTCGATATCGGGTCGCTTAGTAAGAATGAACCACTTGAGATAACGCCATTTGTTTCATCAAGCGCATCGTAGTTAAGGCGGATTGTATCAGAATCAACACCGGATAGCGTGATGTAAATCGGTTTCACACTCGAATCAGGCGCAACCGGATCCGACAGGTCGTCCAACGGTGTGAGCACTATCGTACCGCTTTGCTTCGTTACAGGTGTAAGAATTGCAATATTGCCTTGTTCCGACTGCGGTCCGACAGCAAGGATGCGTTGTTTGCCGGATGTTCGTACCCTGATGCGCGACACATTCTCCTTAAAGCCGTTGGTATTACGGAAAAAGACCGAGTAGGTGCGAACATTCGCCGGTTTCGTGGTTTTATCTATATCCATGACATCGGCTGCAAATCCCGGCAGACGCGCCGACATTTCATAGACATCGCTGTACTGTATTTCCTCTGATGTGGAATCCACATATTGAAAACGCACATCAAATTTATACACCGATAATCCTGATATTGGCTTCATCACCATGTCTATTTCTCCGTTCGAGCCGGGTTTGACATTTGTCGGCACATACCCAATCGTTTTATCTACAAAACCCGGTGTTGCACCGTTGCGAAGCGAAACAAACTCAGGCAATTGCGATATAATCTCCACACCCTTAACCGTCACGGTATTATCCGGCGAGTCGGGATTGATAATCCAGAGTTTGCCTTTGCTTTCGCTTTCCATGACAATAGAGGTTCGACTAGGAACTGTGGATTGCAAAGAATTAC
>JAEUSO010000162.1 GCA_016788605.1 Candidatus Kapaibacterium sp.
AGGCGTTGGCGGTGTCCTTGCAATGGGTGGACTCTTTTTCTACTGGGGAGCGCAACAATTCAAGAAACACCCAGCAGTTGCATTTAACGATCCATACCTGCATGAGTCGGTTGATTATCTCTCCGGTTCATACGACAGAGCGTAAAAGAAATACAGATATTCTGAAACATACGGGGGAAGCTATTCGCTTCTCCCGTTTTTTATTTTCAAAGAATGCCATAGATGCACGTGCGTTATTCCTTTTCCGTCGTTGGATGCTGCATCATAACTTTGAAAGAAATCACGGAGCGACTATGATACCGCAACTGCAACCCAAAGCAACACTCGTTGTTTATCTGACGGGTAATCCCCATTTCGCCGACCTTTGTTTGGCAAGTATAGGGCAGCAAACAGAACAGGATTTTGAGTTGATTATTATTGCCGACGGGGCAAGCGATATTGCCCGCCATGTGCAATCACGGCTACCACTGCTTCCACAGCAAAGTAAAGTTGTATGGACGCATGATTTAGTGCATTATGCAACGTCAGGTCAGCAACTTCTTGCTGGGGCATTGCAACACGCGACATCAGAATATCTCATCTTTACCGATAGCGATTGCATTCTACATCCGCAGTATGTGAAAGAGCATGTGCAACATCGCGCCGCACTACGCATTCTAAGCGGCAGACGTGTGGAGTTGTCAGACGCAATGTCTGTTTCACTTTCGCAGCGTGATATCACGGACGGAACTATTCAGTCATCCTACCACCGTGTGATTATGGACGGCTTGTTCGGACAGTCGCTTCATGTGAGCAGGGGAATCTATTGTGCTAATCCAATACTACAACGACTTATCTCAACGCGCTCACGGTATGTGTATGCGTCGAACTTTTCCCTTTACCGTTCCGATGCAGGGCGTTTGCTTGTTATGAACGGAATTGCTGACGAATACACACTGATTCGCAACGCAGGCATGCACATCACATCCGTAACAAATATCGCAGTGCAATACCATTGCTCAAGTAATTCCCACAGGCGGCTCGTCTTAGCAAGCGATATGTTTGAGAAAGTATTGAAGTTGCGGTATAATGTAAGCCCTGAATACGGTTGGCAACCTGCGGGAGCATTACTTGAAGCGCAGAGAAAGACCTACCGCCAGAACTGACAGCAGAATTGAAAAACCACTAAATCCAACTCATAATCGCGTGCAACTTTTTCTCCGAGTGTTCGGCTACATGAAGCCGTATAAATGGCAGTTCGCTCTATCGATACTTGGTAACATGCTGCTTGGTTTTTACGGTGCTATGACGATGGCAATCATTCAGCCCGTGTTAAGCGTCCTCTTCGATGAACAGCAACAAAGCATTCCCGCAGTTGCATCCAAACTTAGTGCGTTCAAAGAAATGTTGTTTTCCCTCATGCGTGGTTGGTTGATTGACCCCGATAAGTTCCAAACACTGCTCAATCTCTCGCTCTTCATCATTACAGTTTTTGTAACAAAGAACGTTATCAAGTACTTGACGAATGTGCTTAATGTCCGCTTGGGTGAAAGTGTTGTTCGAGATATGCGATACGATGCGTTTTCAAAACTGATGTCGCACTCGATGGGGTACTTCACTAAGCGCAAGACGGGCGAACTTATCACACTTGTCACGGGCGAGGTCTCCACCATGCACGGCACGGTGATTCCCTTCATTATGATGCTCTTCAAGAACCCGGTTGAGATACTTCTCCTGCTTGTCATACTGCTCTCGCTTTCGTGGAAACTGACGCTGATAGCATTCAGCACGAGTATCATTACGCTTGGTTTTATCAGTGTTGCTACAAAGTACCTACGTAAATACGCGGGACGGATGGCAGCCGCCACGGCTAATTATGTCAGCACGTTGCAAGAAGGGATTTCCGGTGTGCGTATCGTAAAGGCGTTCAATGCGGAAGGCACAGTGTCACAACGGTTCTGGAACCACTCCACCGACTATGTGCGCTCGTCTGTCAAGATGAGTTCGGTGAACGAACTTGTGCCGAGCATCAACGAGATTTTTGCTATCGCTGCACTCTGCGTTGTTCTGTTTGTCGGTGGCGGGATGGTATTCTCTGAGCCGAAGCAGATGTCGGGTGCGGAGTTAATGACATTCCTTTTTGCGCTGTTCGCCATTATGTCGCCGATTGCCGCGCTCACCAATATTCCGGGGAATATCCAACGTGGTTTGGTTGCTTCCAACATCGTGTTTGATATGATAGACAGTGTGCCTGTGGTACAGGACGGCAATGATGAAGTCACCGGATTTGCACATGAACTCTCGGTCGAAAATCTCAGCTTCGGATATAATGATTCATCTCTTGTATTGAATGATGTTTCCTTGCGTATTCAGCGCGGGAAGAAAGTTGCGCTTGTAGGGACGAGCGGCAGCGGGAAGTCCACGCTTGTTGATCTGCTTATCAGATTCTACGACCCGCTGCAAGGGCGGATAACGATTGACGGTGTTGATATCCGCAACTTCACTACGGAATCATACCGTTCACGTTTTGGAATCGTCAGTCAGGAATCAATCCTCTTCAATGATACCATCGCGGCAAACATTGCTTTCGGTATGGAGAGTGTTTCCCATGCGGATATTCGTGAAGCTGCGCGGATAGCCCATGCCGACCAGTTCATCGAGAATTTACCCAATGAATATGACACCTACATCGGCGACAGGGGAGTGATGTTATCAGGCGGGCAACGCCAACGCATTGCCATTGCGCGCGCGGTTGTACGAAATCCCGACATTCTCATTTTTGATGAAGCAACAAGTGCGCTCGATACAACCTCGGAGAAGATAGTACAACAAGCGATAAATGAAGTATTGAAAAGCAGGACTGCAATCATTATCGCACACCGTCTCTCGACGATTATTGACTGTGATACGATTGTTGTTTTTGATAACGGACGCATTGCCGAGCAGGGAACTCATGCCGAACTGCTTTCGATTGAAGGCGGTATCTACAAGCGGTTGTACGATGTGCAATTTGCATCGGTAGATACAGGCGTGGCACAGGATGAGCAACGAACCATGAACGAACATAAAATTGAAAAATGAAACACGGTGATTTGATTGAAGTACAGATTGACTCATTAGGATTTGAAGGTGTGAGTGTTGCGCGGCACGACGGTAAAGTGGTGTTTGTTGATGGTGCATTGCCCGGCGAGCGAGTGATTGCCAATGTGCGGAAGGCACGGCGCAAACATACCGAGGCAAATCTTGAGAGTATTCTTGAGGCATCACCGCACAGAGTTAAACCGCCATGCACACATTTTGCCGATTGCGGCGGATGTTCGTGGCAACAACTTGACTATGCAGAGCAACTGAATTGGAAATCGCGCCATGTCGCCGATAGTTTTGAACGGCTTGGAAAGATTCCCTATGGTCATATCAAGCCAATTCTCGGTTCGCCGACGCAATGGAATTACCGCAACAAAATGGAGTTTTCGTTTGGCACACGCCGTTGGATGACGGTTGCGGAAATCAACTCCGGCAACGAGATTGAGCGCAGTAACTTTGCTCTCGGACTGCATGCACCCGGGCGATATGATGCTATACTTCATATTGACGATTGCATGATACAGCATCCGCATGGGAACGAGATTCTTGCGATGATTCGGCGCGAGGCGCAGCAACGCGGCATCAGTGCCTATAACACACATGAGCATTTGGGATTCCTCCGCAACCTCTCAGTCCGCTCCACCATAGCAACTAACGAGTTGATGATTATCCTTCTTACCAATGAACCTGCATCAGCCAACGAAGAAGAGTTTGCCGCATGGTTCACAAGCGGGTTTGCAGAAGAAGCACCGTATGTAACAACG
The DNA here is from genome assembly GCA_016788605.1 of Candidatus Kapaibacterium sp. Lineage (GTDB taxonomy): Bacteria > Bacteroidota > Ignavibacteria > Kapaibacteriales > NICIL-2 > JAEUSO01. Next base: position 3,828 of record JAEUSO010000162.1, read on the forward strand.
CTTATTCACGCTGTGAACGGAACGCGCTCGCCGGTTGCGGTTGGCGAGATTCGCACTATTCACGGCAGCGGGTACATAACCGAAGAACTTTACGGCGTGAAGTTCCGCATTTCACCGTTCTCATTTTTCCAAACCAATCCGTATCAACTACCGAATTTCCTTGATGCCACCTTTGCTGCGGCAAACATACAACCGACCGACACCGTGTGGGATTTATACTGTGGCACCGGCTCGATTTCCCTGCCCGCCGCCACCAAAGCCCGTCATGTAGCAGGCGTTGAACTTGTAGAAAGCTCCATTGCTGATGCACAGGCAAATGCTGAACGTAACGGAATAACGAATACTGAATTCCACTGTACCGACTTGCACAAGCCGGCGGCTCTTGATTTTCTCCACACACTCCCTGCACCTGATGTTGTAATTGTGGATCCGCCTCGTGCCGGCATCCATGAGCAAACGCTCCGGTTGATAATGGAAATTGCGCCGCCCGTCATCAGTTATGTGTCATGCAATCCCGCCACGCAAGCCCGCGACTGTGCTATTCTTTCAGAATATTATTCGGTGGACTACCTCCAGCCGTTAGATATGTTCCCGCATTCCTATCATATCGAAAACGTAGCGCGGTTGGTAAGGAAGGGATAGGGGGATTCAAACGATACCTTCAAGTTTTGGTTACTCTAATCCCAATTCCGTTAAACGCATGTCGAGTTCGGCTTCGCTTTCCATAAGAACGGCGCGGGCTTTGCTGCCGTCGAATGCGCCGACGATGCCCGCTGATTCCAACTCATCAACGATGCGGGCTGCTCGTGAATACCCGATTTTCAAGCGGCGTTGCAAAAGGGAAACCGACCCTTGCTGAAATTGTACAATCGTCCGTGCCGCGTCGCTGAAGAGGGGATCGAAATCACCGGCTATTGCGCTTTTGCCGTTTTCTTTTGTCAGGATTGACGGCAGGATATATGCCGAAGAATAACCGCGTTGCTTACCAATAAAGTCCGTGATCGCCTCAACTTCATCAGTACTGATAAATGAGTTCTGCAATCGCATCGGCTTTGCTCCGCCGGGTGTGAAGAGCATGTCGCCGTTACCAAGAAGTTGCTCCGCCCCTTGCGAATCGAGAACGGTACGCGAGTCAATCTTCGAGGCGACTTGATAGGCAATCCGTGCAGGGAAGTTTGCTTTGATAAGACCTGTAATCACATCAACCGACGGGCGTTGTGTTGCAATAATCATGTGGATGCCCACCGCACGCGCAAGTTGAGCAATACGGATAATCGGTTCTTCCACTTCGTTGCGCGCAGTTATCATCAGGTCGGCAAGTTCATCAATCACGGTAACGATATAGGGAAGAGGACGCAGTTTCAAACCATCGCGTTCGACTAATTTTCCTTCAAGAACTTTCTGGTTATAGTCCTTGATATTTCGTTGACCGACTTTAGAGAGTAAGTCATATCGTTGCTCCATTTCTAAGCAAAGCGACTTCAACACTGCGACGGCATTCTGTGGAGTGGTGACAACGTACTCGTCAATATCCGGCGACGAAGCAAAGAAGTGGTGCTTGAGTTTCGTATAAAGCGACATCTCCACTTTCTTCGGGTCAATAATCACAAACTTCAAATCACGCGGGTGCATCTTATACACAAGCGAGCTGATGATGGTGTTTATACCCACGGATTTACCCGACCCCGTCGAGCCGGCAATCAACAAGTGAGGCATCTTGGCAAGGTCGGCGCAGAACACTTCACCGATGATGGTTTTGCCAAGTGCAATCGGCAGCACTTTGTCGTTATCGTTGAACGCCTTCGACTTGATGATACTGCTGAAATGCACTGTTGCTGGTTTGTGGTTCGGAATCTCAACGCCCACCGTTCCTTTACCCGGTACGGGCGCAATAATGCGAATACCACGCGCTTTCAACGCAAGGGCAATGTCGTCGGTCAAGCTTTCTATCTGACTGATTTTTACTCCGGCAGCAGGGACAAACTCATATTGTGTGATAACGGGACCCGGAGTAACAGTCACATCTTCGATTTTGATTTTGAATGTCTCTAACTTCTCTTGCAGAATCCGCGCATTCATTTGCAACTCGGCATCGTTGACGGCTATGTCTTCGGGCTGGTCGTGAAGCAATGACATTCCGGGCGGAACGTAGTTGATTTCCTCGTCGTAGATATTGGTTTGGTCCACTGCATCCAACTCTTCCTCTTGGTGGATTTCCTCAACTTTCAGATTCAATGTATGTCCGTTGGTTTCATCCGTTGTTTCATCCGCCTCTTGCGAAACATCATCAGTATCATCATAAATCTCTTCTTCCACTTCTTCTGCGTCGTCAATCGGTTGGATATGATTGCGTTTAACTTGTGGAAATGCTGATTGCGGCTGCGCAGATTGAGCAACACGCCGTACTCCTGACGGAGGTTGCTGAGAAAGAATCTCGCCTGTGCGGGTATCAACAACATCCGTATCCAATCGGATGATTTTTGCCGTGCGTTGTTCATCGCTTGAATCATCGTCCTGCTCCTGCTCATTGATGTCTTCTTCTTCTTGAACAGTTTCCTCGTCTTGCTCTACGGTAGGGCGAAGTGAACGGCGGGAACGTTTTGGTTTTACATCGGTTACCGGTTGTTCAGTGTGTTGCTCGCGGTCATAATTGCGGATTTTTTGATACGTCAGCGTGACCCAATCGGCAAGACGTGCATAATAAAGACGCGCACGGTTGAACGTATGGTCAATATCAAGGTCAATGGTAATTGCCACCGCAATAAAAGTGGCGACGGTAGTGACGAGCAAACTGCCGATCGTTCCCAAAAAATTACAGAGAAACGATGAGAGCATTGCACCAACCGAGCCGCTCCATTCGCGGGCAAGGGTAGGCAGCCATTCGATATGTTGTAGTGTCCCGAAGAATGATGCGATGCAGATGCAGCAGACAAAAATCAGTCCGCTGCGTTCAAGAACTACACGGCTGATACGACCTTGTTGATATAAACTCTTCGCCCAAAACCCGATGATGAACGGGAACGAAATTGCCGCATAACCAACAGAATAATTATAGAAGTAATTAGCGATGACAGCGCCAAGAAGTCCGAGCCAGTTTCGTGTTGTATCCACGCGGGCAAGCATAGCATCATCGCCACGCAACACGCCGATAATATCGCGTAGCGAAAGCTCCGCATTTGCTTCGTCGAGCGATGAATATGAAATCAACGCAAGTAGCAATAACGCCGCAAAGAGAAACAGCAAAATGGCTGTTATCATAAGTTGGCGGCTCTTTGTTCCTGTCGGTTCTTCTTCGTGTTGCTTCTTGCGCGAACGCTGCGAGTCGCCTGAACTGCGGCGGTTCCGGTTCGAGACCGCGCGGTTGATGACAACATCGTCTAGGTTGCTTGCCATGGTTCGTCCTTTGAATGACGGCGGTGAGTTCCCTTTGGTAAATGCGCTGGTGCGATGTCCTCAGGAAACGGGAATGGTTAGTGCACCATAGCGGAATGCTGCTTCCGTGCTGATGCCAATGGGGTGCAATATACTTCGTGCGGTGCAGATGCGACAATAGTCCGGCTGCGACAACTACCGTATGACCGGTAATTGAGCCGTCCCGCTTGTATAAGAAAACTCGGATAACTGAATGGCGAGTAGGTTTTCGAGGTACTTATACATCCCGACGTTATTGCCATTCCATTGAAACGAAAACGCAATGCGTTCGCCGTCGCGTGTGCGTGTGTAGCCGCTCAAAGCACTGACATTCGCATGAGTACCGGTCTTTGCATGAACATTGGATTCCGCCGCTGTGCCGCGCATACGCCTGCCTAATGTTCCATCAACTCCGGCAATGGAGAGCGTGGAGTAGAACACGCCGCCAAACGGTTGTTGAGCAATGTATTTGAGCAAGTTGAGTTGCTGCATGGGTGATGTCTTATTCCTCCGCGAAAGCCCCGAACCATCGAATAGCTGGCAGCCCTC
>JAEUSO010000163.1:0-6490 GCA_016788605.1 Candidatus Kapaibacterium sp.
CGGATTGTTCACTATTATCCGAGATCATTTTACCATGATGCCAGAAGCAAAAGTCAGGGGCTATAAGGCGGGACGTTTTTCCTTCAATGTTGCCGGAGGTCGTTGTGAAGAATGCGAAGGTGCGGGTATCAAAAGAATCGAAATGAATTTCTTGCCTGATGTCTATGTAGAATGTGATGTGTGCGGCGGCAATCGATACAACGATGAAACCCTCCAAGTCACGTATAAAGAAAAATCCATCGCGGATGTCTTGGCAATGACAGTGGAGGAGGCATTGGCATTCTTCTCGGAGATTCCCAAGATTCACAAAAAATTGAAGACGCTCTATGAGGTCGGACTTACGTATATAACACTTGGTCAGCAAGCGCCGACATTAAGTGGCGGCGAAGCACAGCGGGTGAAACTTGCGACCGAACTCAGTAAAACAAGTACAGGAAAAACGTTGTATTTGCTTGACGAGCCGACAACCGGATTGCATTTCGAGGACATTAGGATTTTAATGAAATTACTCACAAAACTTGCGGACAAGGGAAATACCGTCGTCGTTATCGAGCATAATCTTGATGTCATCAAATGTGCGGATTGGATTATAGACATGGGACCCGAAGGCGGAAAGCACGGTGGCAGGATTATCGCCGAAGGCACACCGTCGGACATTTGCGCTGTTAGTGAATCATACACAGGGCAATACTTGAAAACAGAAATCGAGCGCACAAAGAAAGCCATTGGCAGTATGAACTACCGGCATCGCGGATAACTCCACCGCATTCGCCTAAAAACACGCTCCTGCCGTACAGTTGAATGGAACTTGCATAGTAGTTTTGCAGTTCTCGAACCGTTACACTCACAACATTATCTCATTATGAACATACTCGTTTGTATATCACAAGTACCCGATACAACAACGAAAATCTCTGTGGCACCCGATGGTAAGTCCATGGATGCAACAGGTGTGAAATTCATCCTGAACCCTTACGATGAATTTGCCATTGAAGAGGGCTTGCGTCTACGGGAAAAACATACGGGAACAGTAACAGCGCTTACGGTCGGCGGCGACAATGCCAAAGAAATCCTGAGAACCGCACTTGCAATGGGTGCGGATAAAGCGGTGATAATCAAAGACGCGGCAAAGGCGGATTCCTTTACAATTGCAAAGAGTATCGCCGATTACGCTTCATCAATCAATCCTGACATTATTCTCCTCGGTCGCCAAAGCATTGACCATGACTCATTTCAAATGGCATCCACACTAGGCGGTCTGCTCTCAATACCGTCAATTTCTGTTGTATCAAAATTAGAAATCACGGGCACAGTAGTCAGTGCAGAGCGCGATGTGGAAGGTGGTAAGGAAGTGCTTGAAGCATCGCTACCGATTGTCATAAGCGCACAAAAGGGTTTGAACGACCCCCGTTATCCCAAGCTCCCCGACATCATGAAAGCAAAACAAAAGCCCATCGAGGAAATCACACCTGCGGCTATAACAGCGCGTGTTGACGTAGTGGCAATGGATATTCCCGCCACTGCCCGCGCAAACAAAGTGGTTGGCGATACAGATGCGGACATCGCAGAGTTTGTACGACTCCTCCACGAAGAAGCTAAAGTATTTTAATAAGAAAGGAAATAGAAATGAAAAAAGTACTTGTATTGGTAGAATCTAAAGGCACAGAGTTAAAACGTTCATCCTATGAGGCAATCACTGCAGCACACTCGCTTGGTGTTCCTGTTGTCGGTGTTGCACTTGGTTCCGGTAATGGTGTTGCCACAGCCGGAGAATACGGACTGACGGAGTGCGTAGTTGCTGAACACGCGCTGCTTAACGGATATTCGTCACAGGCAGCCGCTAAGGCGATTGTTCAGATTGCACAAAGCGAAGGTACTGATGTTGTTGTCATTGCTGCTAACTCGACAGGTAAAGAACTCGCTCCACGGGTTGCAGTTTTGTTAAATGCAGGACTCTTAGCGGATTCAGTGGCTATTACCAATAATGGCGGTACCATTCATGCAACACGACCGGTTTTTGCCGGTAAAGCTCGCCAAACTGTAAAAGCTGCCACGGAGAATGTTGTTGTTACACTTCGTCCAAATGTGTTCACACCAAAGAAAGCTGAATCACAGGCAACTGTAGCTGTACGAACACAAAATGTCACATTAGATGATACTGACCGAAAGGTGGTTGTGAAAGAGATTATCCGAAATGAAGGAAAACTTGATGTGCTTGAAGCAGATATTATTGTTTCGGGTGGTCGTGGATTGAAAGGACCGGAGAATTTCCATTTGGTTGAAGCATTGGCTTCTAAACTTGGTGCTGCAGTCGGTGCTTCGCGTGCTGTTGTAGATGCCGGATGGAGACCGCACAACGAGCAGGTTGGTCAAACAGGGAAAACCGTATCACCAAGTTTATATGTTGCCTGTGGAATCAGCGGTGCTGTTCAGCATTTAGCTGGTATGTCGAGTTCGAAGGTTATTGTGGCAATCAATAAAGATAAGGACGCACCGATTTTCAAAGTGGCTGATTATGGAATTATCGGTGATGTCTTCGATGTTCTTCCTAAACTCACAACAAAGGTTGGCGAAATAACAGGAAAGAATTAGTCACCGGAGTGAGGTTTGATAATCGGGCAGATGCTTTTTGGCAGATGCCCGTTTTTGTTTCTGTCATGCAACAGATTCTTGTTTCGTCCGTTGATTGCCCGCACACGATATTTGCAAAGAAACTCACTGGAAATACTCACTCATTATCACACGGACATTATGGGAATATTCAACAGGATTTCCGATATCTTCAAGGCGAACGTCAATGATACGCTTGACAAAGCCGAAGACCCGGAGAAAATGCTCAAACAGATGGTGCTTGAAATGGAGGAATCCGTTAATAAAGCCACCCTTGCCGTTGCAAATGGTATTGCAAATGAAAAGTCGCTGGAACGCAAATTAGCCAAATCGCGTGAGCAATCGAATGATTGGCAGCAAAAGGCGATGCAAGCATTGCAAGCAGGCAGGGAAGACCTGGCAAAAGCCGCTTTAGAAAAAAAAGCGGTTAGCGACAGAAATGTTGCCGACCTTGAGCCGATACACACTCAGGCAAAGGCGACAAGTGACAAACTGCGTCAGCAACTGGATCAGTTAAAAAACAAACTCGAAGAGGCACGTTCACGCCAAAGCACATTGATTGCACGATCGCAAGCGGCAAAGGCGCAAAAAGAAATCGCACAGTCGTTCAGCGGTGTCGGTTCGGACGCATTCTCGAAGTTCGATAAGTTTGAAGGAAAAATTGAGAAACTCGAAGCGGAAGCAACTGCATTCGAGCAGTTGTCGGGCGAAAGCACATCGTTGGATCAAGAGTTCAAGCAGCTCTCGTCGTCGGCAAGTGTTGAAACGGAATTAGCCAAACTCAAGGAGAGTATGGGACAGTTACCACCAAGTAATTCATAAGGAAAATCAATGGACAAACCAGGTGAAACACCTCAAGAACTAATAGACACAGTTCGCAGCAGGGTTGATCACATACTGCGCGATGTGTATCCCGAGTATATAAGTTTTGATAACGGCGCATTTGCTATTACCCGCGGCTCGACGCAAGTTATGATTGTCGTCCGCCCCTTTACGGAAGAAGATTGCGTTGTCGAATGTATTGCACAAGTGGTGCAAGGCGCAACCATCACACCCGAGTTAATGAAGTTCCTCTTGCGTAAGAATGCTGAATTGCATCTTGGCGGGTTTGGATTGCTCTTCGATGATACCGTTGTGTTCACTCATGCGCTCACAGGTACGAACATGGATCGTAATGAACTTATCGCCGCAGTTGCATCTACGGCAATAATCAGCGATTACTATGATGATGAAATCGTGGCGATGGCTGGTGGAAAACGCGCAAGTGACATTCTTGAATTGTAATATCATTCAAGCATTGTGATTTTGAAAAAGAGCGGTACACCACCGCTCTTTATTTACGTGATATGTAATCTGACATCGAGCAGGAAATCAGTGTTTATGCGGTCTTCAGGGTAATTCAGCGGTGCTTAATCTGAGTATGACAAACCGTAGCAATACCAGAAACGACAATCATGAAAGCCGCATAAAACCTTGTTCTTTTTATATCAATAGCTCTGAAAGCCGCATAAAACCTACACTTTGTGGAAAAAAAAATTGCGAATGCGTAGAAACACGTAGTAAGTTTGCTCTGTAATTAAGTTTTAGTTGTTCTACTTTATGGGGTAACACAATGAACAAAGCGGAACTCGTCGAAGCAATTGCAAACGGCGCAGGACTATCGAAAGCTCAAGCCGACAAGGCATTGAGCACAGCACTCACAACAATTACCACATCGCTTGCAAAAGGCGATTCGGTATCGTTAATCGGATTCGGTACATTCGGTGTATCGCAGCGCAATGCCCGCAAAGGCAAAAACCCGCGCACCGGTGAAAGCATCAAAATCGCTGCACGCAAAGTTGCGCGTTTCAAAGTAGGTAAGGCACTTGCCGATGTCGTTAAGTCGGGTAAGGCAAAAGCGGCAGCACCTGCAAAGAAAGCTGCACCTGCTAAAAAAGCGGCAGCACCTGCAAAGAAAGCTGCACCTGCTAAAAAAGCGGCGGCTAAGAAGAAATAATTTTTCTTAGAAATGACACTCACAAAGCCATCCTTATCAGGGTGGCTTTTTTTCTTTCTTGGAGCGTGGTTCGTCGATAAAATAACGACTGTATTCCGCATGAAATCGGTATTTTTGCTGCTCTATAAATACAAAACACACAGAAAAATCAGAGTAGTCGTATGGCATTAATGAGTGAGAAAATCCAGCAAGTTTTGCTGGAGCAAGAAATGAGGGGGTCATTCCTTGATTATTCCATGTCCGTGATTGTTTCCCGTGCTTTGCCGGATGTCCGTGACGGCTTGAAACCGGTTCACCGCAGGATTCTATACGCAATGCAGGAACTTGGTCTTGCACCAAACCGCCCGTATAAAAAATCCGCTCGTCTTGTCGGTGAGGTGTTGGGGAAATATCACCCGCACGGCGACAGTTCCGTCTATGACGCAATGGTACGCTTGGCACAGCAATGGTCAATGCGTTATCCTTTAGTTGATGGACAAGGTAATTATGGTTCGGTGGACGGCGACTCGCCCGCAGCTATGCGTTACACCGAAACACGGCTTGCATCCATATCCAACGATGTACTTCGTGACATAGATAAGAACACAGTGGACTTCCAGCCAAACTTTGATGATTCGCTCGAAGAACCCAAGGTGTTGCCTACGACTGTACCGTTACTTTTGGTGAATGGTTCGGGTGGTATCGCCGTCGGTATGGCAACGAATATCCCGCCGCATAATCTCCGCGAAGTAGTCAACGGCTTAAAGGCGTTAATTGCTAATCCTGATTTGACATCTGCCGACCTGATGCAATATGTAACCGCACCTGATTTTCCTACAGGCGGCATCATCTACGGATATGAAGGTGTACGTGACGCTTATATAACCGGCAGGGGTAAAATTCAGGTGCGTGCCAAAGCTGCATTTGAAGAAACAAAGAGTGGCAAGGAATCTATCATAATTTCCGAGTTGCCATATCAAGTTGGTAAAGCGGCGTTGATCGAGAAAATAGCCGACCTAGTTCGTGATAAAGTCCTCGAAGATATTGCAGATGTACGTGATGAATCCGACCGCGACGGAATGCGTATTGTCATTGACCTCAAACGTGACGGTGTGCCGCTTGTAGTGTTGAACAACCTTTACAAACACACCTCGATGCAGACGACATTCGGAGTGAATATGCTTGCACTCGTCAATGGTCGTCCTAAGATTATGGAGTTGCGCGAAACACTCCATCACTTCATCAATTTCCGCAACGAGATTATTGTCCGTCGAACGCAATTTGAACTTAGTGCCGCCGAGAAACGCGCACATATTTTGGAAGGGTTCATTATAGCACTCGATAACATTGATGCGGTAATTAAGACGATAAAGGAGTCCCCGAATGCAGACGTGGCTTCCATGCGCTTGCAAGAAAATTTCAAACTCAGCGAGATACAGGCGAAAGCGATTCTTGATATGCGTTTGCAACGACTGACCGGTCTGGAGCGCGAGAAAATCATGCAAGAGTATCGTGATATTATCAAGTTGATAGAACGCCTGCGTTCGATTCTTGCAAGCAAGGAGTTACAGCTTCAGATCGTGAGTGATGAATTGACTGCGCTTTCCGAAAAGTATGGCGACCCGCGCCGTACTGATATTGTCTTTGATGCAAAGGATTTCACAATCGAAGACATGATTGCGAACGAGGATGTTATTGTCACGATTTCCCGTCGCGGATTCATCAAACGCACACCATTGACGAATTATCGCCGTCAAGGTCGGGGCGGTCGCGGATTGAGTGGCGCAGGCACGTATGACGACGATTTTGTAGAGAACCTCTTCCGGGCGGCTACTCATAATTACCTGCTCTGCTTCACGGATAAAGGTCGTGTGTTCCGGTTGAAGGTCTATGATATTCCCGAAG
>JAEUSO010000163.1:6500-7758 GCA_016788605.1 Candidatus Kapaibacterium sp.
TCGCTCAATCGCTAACTTGATTCAAAAGACAACTGAAGAGCGAGTTACTGCATATCTTTTGGTTCAAGGTGAGTTCACGGACGATCAGTACATTTTCATGTGTACCAAAAACGGTACGGTGAAAAAGACGCAGCTTTCGGAATTCGAGAGCGTCCGTGCCAATGGTAAAATCGCCTTGACTCTCGATAGCGACGATGTGCTTCTCTCTGCCCGTTTAACCGACGGCACTTGCGACATCATCATCGGTTCTCATGAAGGCATGGCGTGCCGCTTCCGTGAAAGTGATGTACGTGCAATGGGTCGGAACGCAACAGGTGTGCGCGGCATTGATTTGCAAGACAAAGATTATGTTGTTTCTATGATTGCTATCAAGCGCAGCGAAACACAGGTAATCGTGATTGGTGAAAACGGGTACGGTAAGCGTACTCGTTACGAGGAATTCCGTCTCACGCGGCGCGGTGCAAAAGGCGTGTACTCCATGAACATCACAGAGAAAACAGGTAAGGTTGTTTCGTTGTTGGAAATTACCGATACCGACGATTTGATTGTCATGACGCAAGGCGGTATCCTTATCCGTCAGCCGGCTAGCGAGATTCGCGTTATTGGTCGCAACACCCAAGGCGTGCGGCTCATCCGGCTTGATGACGGCGATACGATTGCAGACATTACAAGTGTACCGCATGATGATGAAGACGTTGATGATACTACAACCCAAACAGATTCCGTAACACCAACACTTGCAGAGTAATCCGATGAAACGCTTAGAAGGAAAAGTTTGTATAGTTACAGGTGGTTCACGCGGAATTGGTGAAGCTATCGTCAGACGGCTCGCAGCGGATGGTGCTGTGGTGTATGCTACATTCAACAGTGGCGCAGATCAAGCGGAGGCAATCAGTTCAGAACTCACAGCTTTAGGACACGATGTGAGTTTTATTCAGACGAATGTTGCAAATGAAGATTCAGTAAAAGCACTTATAGAAACTGTACTCACACGTTCATCAAGAATTGACGCTGTTGTGAATAACGCGGGTGTCACCAAAGACAATTTACTTATGCGAATGAGCGAGGCAGATTGGGATTTCGTTATAGACACAAATCTCAAAAGTGTCTTCTTCATGACGAAACATAGCATGAGACCGATGATGAGTCAGCGTTCAGGCAGAATCGTGAACATCAGTTCCGTTGTTGGTATCACGGGTAACGCCGGTCAGGCAAATTATGTAGCATCGAAGGCAGGGCTTATCGGTATGAGTAAGTC
>JAEUSO010000164.1 GCA_016788605.1 Candidatus Kapaibacterium sp.
CATCAGCACTGACATTGAGCACAACATCAACAGCGGCGGCAGGTAATGCACAAACACTGTTGAACCTTTCGATGAGTGGCGCGAACGGAACATCAACGCAAACAACGTATGGCGCACAAATCAGCAACACACACACAGGGACAAGTTCAACGAATGTGGGTTTGAGTGTGAGTGCAAGCGGCGGTACAAATAACTACGGTTTACTTGTGCCAACTGGTAACGTAGGTATTGGAACGACGACACCGACTACTCAACTTCAGGTTCATGCCACAAGCACAACGCAGGTAAAATTACGCTTGACTGATGCCGATGTCACACTTCCTAACTTCACGGGATCCAGTTCACATGGACAGTTTAGCACATCAAACACTATTGGTCAACTAAGTACTGCTGATTCACATGGATTTGGCAGCTCGACTGCGAATAGCGGCGGTTTGTTAGTGTATGGTCTCACAGCTTCCGGAGTGAACACAGGCGAGCCACTTATGTTAGTGGGAACACATGGCGGTACTGCGCCAACTACACCGGCAGTTCAGATTGTTGGTCATAAGTGGGATGGTACGTCGAATCGAACGGCGTTGACGAATACTGAACCTATATTGGATATCCTGAATTATGCATCGAGTACCCCTGTAATCCGTGTACAAGGCAATGGTAATGTTGGTATAGGAACACCATCACCATCACAACTTCTGCATACGATGAATGGCAATATCCTGATTGATAACAACGATAATACCGCCCGTGAACTGCGCTTCGACGAGCCAAGCGGCAGCGGCACAAATTATACGGCGTTCAGAGCACAGGCGCAAGCAGCGAATATCACCTATACGTTGCCACCTGCCGACGGCTCAAATGGTCAGGTATTAAGTACGAATGGCAGCGGTTCATTATCGTGGGCGACTGTGTCTGCACCACAAATACTAGTATCGGTATACCGGAGCAGTACCTACACAGTCGGAACGAGCTATGCCAATTTGATCTATAATACTGCTACGATAAATGTCGGCTCGGCATATAACACATCCACAGGTGTGTTCACAGCACCCGCAACCGGAATTTATCAAATTATCATTAACAACAGCTATAATACCGCCAATGGTGATAACAACTATATTACAACTCGTTTTGTAGTTAATGGAACAACGGAATCACAAGTTGATTTTGCCATTACCCCGTATTCCGGCGCAACTTACGGTACGTTGAATGCAACGACTATCGTATCTATTAATGGCGGGCAAACCGCCTCGATAACTGTCGGTAACTTATCTGGGGTAATGAATGTGACCGCCGGCAGCACACAGCACAAAATGACGATAATACGGCTTCAATAACCTGTCTTGTATTGTTGTCGGTGTTTCCACAATGAGGTCGAATACTGAAAGTGGGTGCATCACAATTCCACGAATCCACGAACTAACAAAAACACCTTCGATTTTGGATGATTCCGCAGTATTGATATTTTGAAAATTTTACCGATACATGCAGATACGTGATTCATGGCACAATGATTGTCATGGAATACGTATAGGGTTTCTTTCTCATAGATATTCATTGAGATTATCCCGTAGAAATCATAGTTCAAGGATGAACCATGCTGCAGTACAAGTATAACATAGTGAGTAGTATAGTTCGGTCTAAGGCAGGAATGCTGACGACCCTGCTCTTGCTATGTAATTTTCATACTGTTTTCTATGCACAATCACCGTTCACATCAAGTAAGCAAAGCATACTGCTCTCGAATGCACAAGCGGGCACAATCGAGCGGTGGGTGGCGAAACTCTTTCCACTCATTGTCACAACATCATCACTGAACAGGCAGTTCACGTTTAAGAATAATGTTGCAACAAACATTCTCAACCACCATAACAAATGCTACCACTCAACTTCTGTATTCTATCACAGGTATAACTGTTGGTATGCTGACCAAACCATTGTGCTTGCGAACTCATTTATGAAAGTGACACGAATTGAATAAACGTATGAAGCATTTATCGAAGCGATTCACAGCATTCGCCATCAATACTCTTAGTATAGTGTTGATGACTGTTTTGTGCAGTACACAGCTTGCAGCACAGGGGACAACATCGCATCAATCGTTGCGGTTGGTTAATCCTGCCTCGCCCACGAATGGCATCACCTTGCAGCCGCCATCTGGTCTTACGCCGTATTCGCTGACGTTGCCGTCGTTACAAGGGGCGGCAACAACATTGTTACTGAACGACGGAACGGGTAACCTCACATGGGTTACAGTACCCTCACTGCTTTCCTCAACCGGCTGGGCATTGACGGGTAATTCCACCCTGACATCATGGAACGGACTGACGGGTTCATTCATAGGAACAACATCACAGCAGCCGTTAAGCATAGCCACGACCAATGCCACAGCACAAGACATTCGGTTCTACACAGGGGCAAATGGTGCGAATGAGCGAATGCGGATACTCGGCACAGGTAATGTAGGTATTGGAACAACGACACCAACCGCAACATTCCATGTGAATGGGACATCACGTTTGAGTGGCGGTAACCTGCTTATTGACACAAGTGCTGCGAGTACAGCAGGTCAGTTGCAACTGATGAACCCTGCACGGACATTCCAAACGAATATCCAAGCAGGAGCGCAAACAGCAAACATTACATACACACTGCCAACAACCGCACCGACTGCCGGACAAGTATTAAGCAGTGATGCAAGCGGTAACATGGTCTGGGCAACAACATTGACAGGAACAACAGGATGGCAGCTTGCAGGGAACACACCGGCAGTATCATGGAACGGTTCTTCGGGTTCATTCCTTGGAACTACAAACACGCAACCACTCTCTATCGCCACAACGAACGCCACAGGTCAAGACATACGGTTCTATACTGGTGCGGGTGGTGCGAATGAGCGGATGAGAATAGTTGGCTCGAACGGTAGAGTAGGTATCGGCACAACCACACCGGGTTCAATTCTTCATATAGTCGGTGGCGGGGTAATCGCTTCAACAACAACCGACCCTGCAAACCCGTTAAGCAATAGTTACAATGATTTCGCAGCAGCAAACGGCATTTTTGAATCAGTAGGAATTAGAATAGTCAATACATCTCCGGTAGCGGCGAACAATGTGGCGTTGATTGGGTTTAACTCATATAATGCAGGAGGAGCATCATGGGGTATGGGTTCAATCCAAAACTCAACGACGTGGACAGATAATGATTTCTTCATTGGATACTCGAATGGCGGAACATACCTGAAGCGATTTTACTTTAGGAACAACGGATCGCTCGGTATAGGAACAACCACACCGACGAATACTATAGATGTTGCAGGACGCGGAGCTATAGGAGCAGGGTATGCGGGAATAGCGACAGCGCCGTCGAATGGACTTATTGTGCAGGGAAATGTGGGCATTGGTACGATAGCACCGACAACAACATTCCATGTGAACGGTACATCACGATTCAGCGGTGGTAATCTCTTGATAGACACAAGCGCGTCGAGTACAGCCGGACAGTTGCAACTGATGAACCCAGCACGGACATTCCAGACGAACATCCGCGCAGGAGCACAAACAGCGAACATCACCTATACTTTACCAACAACAGCCCCGACAGCAGGACAAGTGTTAAGCAGTGATGCAAGCGGCAATATGAGTTGGACTGCTGCTTCAAGCGGCACAGTGACAGGTACGGGCATCTCAACCGCAGTCGCATACTGGACAAGTTCGACGGCACTCGGCGCAAACTCGAATTACATTTGGGATAACACAAACCAACGTCTTGGTATTTGGTCGTCGTCACCTGTGGCACGGTTGCACGTGGGCGGTCGTATCATGGCAGTTATCGGCACGGACAATACGTTTCTCTCGGGCGGTAATGAGTCGGTAAGCGGCACGCTGAACACGGGTCTCGGCTACGCATCGCTGAATAGCGTTACATCAGGCGGATCGAACGTTGCGGTGGGTCGGAATGCACTTGCAACATTGAGTACGACAAGCAACAACACGGTGGTAGGCACAAACGGATTATCATCGGCAACGGGCAGTAATAACATAGCGTTAGGGTATCAGGCGGGCGACGCATTGACAAGCGGCTCGAACAACATTATCATCGGCTATGACATAGACGCACCGAGCGCGGGCGGCAGCAACCAGCTTGTGATAGGTAACTTGATTTACGGCACAGGAATCAACGGCACAGGCACGACGCTCTCGTCAGGGAATATCGGTATCGGAGTTAACACACCGTTACACCGCTTGCATGTGTCGGGCGGAGATTTGTTTGTCAGTAATGGCGGCACATCCTACTTCCGAACATCAGGAACAGAGTCGGATATAAGCTACAATGGAGGATCCGACGGGCTTATGGCGTTTGATAACGATGCAACGAACGGTATGACCGCTTTCCGCAACAACAGTGATCAAATCATAGCCACATTCGAGAATGCAAACCGCTTTGTTGGAATAGGCACCGATTGGACGACACCTGTTGCGCGTCTTGAGGTGAAGAACGGTACGGTGGCACTTACAAATAGTAATAACAGTTCGCAGGAGTTGCGGCTGTATGAACCAAGTGGAAGTGGAACGAACTATACAGCATTCAAGGCGCAGGCACAAGCCGCAGATATCACCTACTCGCTGCCCGGCACTCTGCCACCAGTATCGGGTTATGTGATGACAAGTACAACATCGGGAAATTTAAGCTGGACATCACCATGGAGTTTGGGTGATGCAATACGCTTTGTGCGGAAGTCAGCAGATGAATCTATAACCGGCACAACACTCCAAGACGACGACCATTTATCATTATCAGTAGATGCAAATGAGGTGTGGGAGATAGACGGAGTGTTAAACATGGATTGTTCAAGTACAACACAGGGTGGAATACAAGTAGCGCTTAATGCTCCGGCGGGAGCAACACTAAACGTCCATGTATTTATCCTAGCCGGTTTTAATACTTCAACAACCGACGAAATACGCCTCTTGCTTGATACACCCGGTACTCCGCAAGGTTGGAGTCAGGTTAAGTCCAATAATGCCGTCTATCTGAAAGGTATCATAACCACCTCGTCAACAGCAGGGCAGCTTCTGCTTCGTTGGGCGTTAAACAACAGTGGTGCCACAACAACGTTAAAGCAAAACTCCTACATTAAGTTAATGCGGATACAGTAGGCGACTACCTATACACCTTTGTTATCTTGACTTTTCTGCCGGCACATGGTGTCTGCTCCTGCCAATCCACATTCAGTTTGAATGGAAACGCGGTGGTAGTTGCATCCACACCAAGTTCGGTTGCAGAGTTATCAAGAAGAAAACTCAATGAATCGGGAGCAATACGATGTGTTGTGTCTCCTCGAAAATTACCGATATAACCACCGCAACACGCGCATTTCCGTGCATCAAATCCGGTAATTGTAACCGTGTTCATATAAGCAGGTGTGGATGCGGGTGTCACTGTTTCTTTCGTGCATCCCGAACCAAGCAGGATTACCACAAGCAGTACAGGTATGAGGTGTCTTTTCATAGTTGCTGTATGAGTATTGGTAATACGGATTCTTCTTCTACCAACAGGGAGTGGCAAGTTTTGTTTCAACCGCAGCCCGTTAAATATGTGTTGGATGCCAAGAACTCGTCCACATTCAAAAGTTCAAGCGTCGTGCCGTCGAACCGTGCGAATGTCCTATGTTGAATCCAGTCGCCGAGATTCATGTAGATGCCGGTATGCGTACCGCTGCCGTACTCGCGCACAGTTGGCTTGTGTTGATGTCCCATGATGACATAATCAAACATATCGTGCGTGATTTTCTTTTCGGCAAAGTCCGCCAAGCCATCCGGTTTTCCGTATTCTTTTGTGTCGGTGTAGGCGCGGCTCTTGTGTGATGTTCCCGATGCCAGACGGATGCCAATATCGGGGTGCAGCCATTGGTAGAGCTTGATGCAGATGCGGTTGCGAAGAATGGAGCGGAGTATCAAATACCCAGTATCGTTATAGACCTTCCCGTCGCCGTGGGCAAGGTAAAACCGCTTGCCGGAAATCGTACATTCCACATCGCCTTTATGAACCGGAATAAGCAGGTCGCGTTCGAAAAAATCCTGATGACCGAAATCGTGGTTTCCCATCAGGTATTCAATTCCGGTGCCGTTGCGTTTCAGCTCATCCAATTTAGTAAGGGTACGGAAAAACTGACGCGGCAACACCGTTCCGTATTCAAACCAATAGTCGAAGATATCGCCCACAAGATAGAGCGTTGTGCATTCTGTTTTGATACGGTCGAGCACAGCAAGCAGGTCTTGCTCGCGGCGGAGCGATTCCTCGTGCGTGCCGAATCCCAAATGAACGTCGGATATGAAATACACCATGTTAGTGCTTTTGAAAAAACATGAAATACACTGCACCGCAGATGCAGAGAAACGCTGCTGCGTAGTTCCAGCGGAGTTCCTCCTTCAAGTACAACACCGAAAATCCCGCAAACACAACAAGGGTAATCACTTCTTGCATGATCTTCAGTTGAGCGGTCGTGAAAATATTCGAGCCGATGCGGTTGGCGGGAACTTGCAGGCAATACTCAAAAAACGCAATCCCCCAACTGAGAAGAATCACTTTCCAGAGAGCGGTGTCTTTATGGCGCAGGTGGGCATACCACGCAAAGGTCATAAAGATATTGGCAGCAAAAAGCAGAATTATTGTTAGCATGATGGTACTACGGTATGCGGCATTGCAGGCGTGAAGAAAAATCCGATGAACATTTCCCCGCAGGGTTCGTACTATTGCCCGCGCTGTGCGCCTTGTTTCACAGTGTATCGTTTGTACAAACTTCGTTACTGCAATGACAACTCCCGCATTTTTATACCGTATCCTGCTTTTCCTGATGTTGTTTTTCCTATGCGTTCCATCTGCATGGGCGCAGCAGACCATTGACTGGGCTAAAGTGCATACGTTGTGCATTGAAATGATGAACGAGATGTATAACCTCCGTTTTCCCGAAGCGGAGCAAAAAGCGGCGGCGGTGATTGCCACTGCTCCAAGCGACCCTCGCGGCTATTTCTTCCGTGCCATGATTCATTATTACCAATGCACGTTTAATCAGGATGAAAAAGGGAAGAAGAATGATTACTCGAAGTTCCTTGGCTCGGCTGCAAAGGTCGAGACCGTCTGCGACCAACTGCTGAAATACAACGAGAATGACTCGAAGGCAAAGTTCTATAAAGGCGGTATCGTGGGCTATCGCGGGCTGCTGCGTTTCATGTCGAACGAAGACCTTATGAAAGCGGTGTGGGACGGACGCGACGCATTCAACCTGCTTACCGAGGCAACCGAGGACGACCCGAACAATGCCGACGCACAATTTGGTTTGGGACTCTTCAAGTATTTGCTTACTCAGGCACCCGATTGGGTGAAACCGTATATCAAACTTGCAGGGTTGAAAGGCGACCGCGTGCAGGGATTGACGATGATGGAGAAAGCCGCTGTAAATGGTGTCTATGCACGCTCGGAAGCGCGGAGGTGGCTCTCTAATTTCTATGCAGGTCTCGACCCCTATAAATCGCGCGGCGCCGCCCACCTGAAAATACTTGCCGACCAATATCCGCAGTCGTGGTACTTGCGGCAGCAACTTGGCAGGTATTACCTCGGCAATTTGCGGAATGCAACCGATGCCATCCCACAGTTCCAGAAGTTGCTTGCCCTTGCGCCGAACGCACGCATTCTTTCTCCCAACGAAGTCGGCTCGATGGCATGTTTCTATATGGCATTGGCACAGTATTACAAAAACG
>JAEUSO010000165.1 GCA_016788605.1 Candidatus Kapaibacterium sp.
TATCTGAATCCCGAAACCAGTCTGTAGCTTGTGCCTTGAAGTATAGAACTTTCACATTTGCATTTCCATCTTTACCATTAGTACCATTAGTACCATTAGTACCATCTTTACCGTTAGTACCATTAGTACCGTCTTTACCATTTACTCCATCTTTTCCTGGTGCACCTTGTGGTCCGGCAGTACCTTCACACCCAATCACTAACATTGAGCAGATGATGCACAATGTTACCAAATATTGAGAGATAACTCTAGTTTTGGACATAACAAAACTCCCTGAATACATAAACAAATTTGTAAAAATATAGCTAACATTTAGCATTGATGGTATCCCATAGATATTGAAATTACAAAATTCAATCATATTAGGTATAAGCATCACTACAGTAATGTCATTCAAACTTACGTACTAGATAAGATTTTTAAATTGTACATTCTAAAGTATCCGAACATCTATCAAATTGCATTAACCATTGGGGGTATCTTTGCCGCCCGTACAGCAACCCACATCCCCCATGAAAAACCTGCTCATCATTGCATACTATTTTCCGCCGTCGGGCGGACCGGGCGTGCAGCGCGTGTTGAAGAACGTGCAGTACCTGCCGGAGTTCGGCTGGAATCCCATCGTGCTCACGGTATCCAACGGCACATTCCCCGCACGTGATGAATCGCTTCTTGCGAAAGTCCCGCCCGACACCATTGTCGAGCGCACCCATATCTACGAACCATACGACCTCTACAAGAAATTCACACGCACCAACGCTTCCGCCGCACTTGATGTAAGTGTGCTGACAACCAATGCCGAGCAAAGTTTTACCAAACGCATTGCCAACTTCATTCGCTCTACGTTCTTTATTCCCGATGCGCGAATCGGGTGGATGCTCACCGCGCCGGAACGCGGTCGTGAACTCATCCGCGAGCACGGTATTCACGCACTGTATTCATCGTCGCCGCCATATACGTGTTCGTTGATTGCACGCTCGTTGAAACGCTCAACCGGACTTCCGTGGATAGCAGGGTTGCGCGACCCATGGACGGAGTTCCTTACCACACCCAAGCGTTGGTGGCTGCCGCGTATGATTGACCGCTCGTTGGAGCAGAGCGTACTGCGCGAAGCCGACCTTGTGGAATGTGCGTGGCAGGGGATTATCACCGACGCGCTACGGAAGTATCCTTCACTCAATCCGGGTAAGTTCCTTCATGTGCCGAACGGTTATGATTCCGCCGACTTCCCCACGGTGGAACACACCCGCAACACCCGCTTCACGATTACGTATTCGGGGTCACTATACGGGCTGCGTAATCCGGGCATTCTGCTTCGCGCTATGGAACGGCTTGTAGAGCTTGGCGAATGCACGCCGTCCGATATTCTGTTCCGTTGCGTTGGGCGTGTGGGCGATGATGTTCTTTCCTCGATTGCCCAAAGCCCGCTGCGCGATTCCGTTGAAATCATTCCGTATGTTCCCCATGCTGAAAGTATTGCATGGCTTCTTCGAAGTGATGCACTCTTACTGATTGTGGACGATGCGAAAGAGAGCAACGAGATTGTACCTGGAAAGGTCTATGAGTATCTTGGCGTGATGAAACCGGTTGTTGCCATTGCGCCCGCGCAAAGTGCAGTGGCATCATTACTACGCCAAACCAAAGCAGGTGAATCCATCGAACAGGGGGATGCGGATGCGATGACATCAGTCATTACTACATTGTATCGCCGTTGGAAAAACAAAACACCACTTTATGAACCCATTCATTCTGAAATCACCAAATACGAACGCCGCGAAGCAGCCCGTATCCTTGCCAAAACATTAGATGGAATGGTTGGGGAGTAGAAAAGGGTATTGTACATTATGAAAGAGTACTAAAACGTATTGATACTCTCGCCGAAGGTTAGAAGATTTGCATCAGGATCAAGGATTGAAAACTCGCATTGTCCCCACGGCTTCACTGCTATATCGCCGTTAGGATGTATGACAACTCCCTTCTCTATCATTGACTGATACAGCTCGTGAATGTCTGTCGTCCTGATATACACTTGCCCATCATTAGAGCTTGGGTCAAGTTCCTTGTGTTCAAAAAAGTGTATCTGTATTTTATCCTTCGATACCATCAAGTATTCCGGATACTCGAATGTTCCAAATACTTCGAATCCAAGTAAGCGGACATAGAAATCATATGTGCTTTCCTTATCACGCATGGGCAGTTTTGGGTGGATGTCGTAAAGCATAATATGATTGTTCGTAATGTGTGATAAACTATTCTCCAACCTCAACCACCACAGGTGCGTGGTCGCTACCGGTGATGTGTGCGTCAATGCGTGCACCGGTTATCCGTTGGGCTATGCCGGGCGTTACGAAGTGATAGTCAATGCGCCAGCCCACGTTGCGTTCGCGTGCGCCCTGACGCTGACTCCACCATGAGTATAAACCTCCGTCGTTGGTCACTGCGCGGAGCGAGTCCGTGTAGCCGTCGCCTATCATGTCGTCGAGCAGTGCGCGCTCTACCGCCAGGAAGCCCGATGTTGCGGTATTGTCGTTCGGGCGGGCAAGGTCGAGTGCGGTATGCGCGGTGTTGTAATCACCGGAGATGATAAGCTCGCGTCCGCTTTTTCGCAGTGCCGCACAGTGGTCGAGTACGGCGCGGTAGAACCGCAACTTGTAATGCAGCCGCTCGATTTTTTCGGGTTGGACGCGGGATTCTTTCTCGCTGTATCCTTTCGGAAAGTAAATACTCATCACGCTATAACCGTGATAATCGGCTTGCAGAAAACGCCCTTCGCGGTCGAACTCCTCAATGCCGAAACCATACTGCACATTCATTGGCTTCTCTTTGCTGTAGATAGCCACTCCGCTATACCCTTTGCGCGAAGCGGCGGGGAAATAGTACGCATGATAGCCGTCGGGATTGCGTTTGTCGCCGTCAATTTGTTCAACCTCCGAGCGGACTTCTTGCAAGCACATAACATCGGGCGACGCATCGGTAAGATAGTCCATAAACCCTTTCTTATGTGCGGCGCGGATGCCGTTCACATTCCAACTGATAACCTTGATCGTTTATTCCTTTCTTTTGCGGTTTTTCTTTTCCGTTTTTTCTTTTGGCTTTTGTGCGGGATTCAACGAGACGGAATTCATTCGCGCAAGGATGAAGCCGCGTCGTTTTGTGATGTATCCCGTCGGTTTTGCCGGACTCCATTTGCGAGGGTTGGGAATAACTGCAACGAGTAACGCCGCCTCGCCCGCCGTAAGGTCTTTCGCCGATTTTTTGAAGAACGTTTGCGCTGCGGCTTCCACGCCGTAAATACCCGGACCCCACTCAATCACATTTGCATACACTTCAAGGATTCTCCGCTTGCCCCACACCGCCTCAATCAACACGGTAAAATATGCTTCCAACCCTTTGCGGACATAATTACGCCCATGCCACAGAAACACGTTCTTCGCTGTTTGCATCGAGATTGTGCTTGCCCCGTAGAGTTTTTTTCCTTTAGCTTTTTCGTTACGCTTCTTTGCCTGTTCGATTGCCTTCCAATCGAAACCATCATGCTGAAAGAACTTTCCGTCCTCGGCTGCAATCAGTGCCTTGAAGACATTCGGCGAGATTTCCTCGTAGGGCTTCCACTGTTTCTCGATTCCTACCGACGGACCTCCAAACCAACCCTCGACGACACGGATAAGCATCAGCGGTGTGAGCGGCGGGCGGAACACGGCATACACGGCGACAAGGACAACCGACCCGACGACAAAGCCCACGATGATACGGAGAGTCCAGATGAGTATTTTTTTGAACATTGGGCAGTGTGAATAAAGTTTTTCAGTGAATTAATACGCAAATGTTAAGTTCGCAGCGTTGAATCATTAAATTTTAAGGTAATGCCAAGTATTTCCGAAAAAATAAAGGCGACTGACCGGTCAATCTGTAAAATCTTAGAAACAAACGCCCGCGCATCGCTCAGCGAAATCGCCGAGAAGGTCGGACTGTCCGTGCCGTCGGTAAGCGAACACATCCGCAAGATGGAGGAGCAGGGGATTATTCTAGGATATGCCGCCAAGATTAATCATGCTGCATTGGGATTGGACATCGCCGCTTTTGTGCTTGTTCGTTTGGATAGCAGTGCAAACTATGCAGGGTTTATTGCCAACTGCAAAAAGTCGGCTGAGATATTAGAATGCCATGCCATTACCGGCGAGGCATCGCACCTGCTTAAAATCCGCGTTGAGAACACCGCCGCACTCGAGAAACTGCTCTCTCGCATCCAGCAGTGGAAAGGTGTTCAGCGCACCATGACAAATTTAGTTCTTTCAACACATATCGAATCGTTTGCAATGCTGCAATAAGCTGTTTTGCATTACCACTCACCATGAACATTAACCAAACCGCATCCTCTTAACTAACTGTATAAACCGTATGTCAGCTACAACAGGTCACGGCGTGATTAACGCTGTAAAAAATTGGCGGAACACCGAAAAGCACTACATGCCGATTGATGTGCGCGAAATGTTTTCGTCGGCGGTCTTTACGATGGACGCAATGCGCCAGCGTCTCTCGAAACCCGTCTATCGCTCGCTTCTTGCAACCATCGAGCGCGGTCAGACACTCGATGCAACAATCGCCGACACAGTGGCATTAGCCATGAAAGAATGGGCGATGGAACACGGCGCAACGCACTACACGCACTGGTTTCAGCCGCTGACGGGCGGCACAGCCGAAAAGCACGACAGCTTTATCACACCCAACTATGGCGGTGGCGTGATAGCAGAATTTTCAGGAAAAGAATTGATACAAGGCGAGCCGGATGCGTCGTCATTCCCAAGTGGCGGGTTGCGTGCAACATTCGAAGCGCGCGGCTACACGGCATGGGACCCGACCTCGCCCGCATTTATCATCACACACAGTAATGGTGCGACGCTATGCATACCCACTGCATTTGCATCATGGACAGGCGATGCGCTTGATAATAAGATTCCGCTCCTGCGCTCGATTGACGCGCTGAACAAACAGATTCTCCGCGCCCTGCCGCTCTTCGGCATTACCAACGTCACTCGTGCAGTGGCAACGCTTGGTTGCGAACAAGAGTATTTTCTGATTGACGAGGAATTCTATTACCGCCGTCCTGATTTGTATCTCTCCGGTCGTTCGCTTTTTGGTGCAAAGCCGCCGCGCGGACAGGAACTCGAAGACAATTATTTCGGCAGTATTCCCGAACGTGTGCTTGCATACATGAGTGATGTCGAGCATCAACTCTACGCTCTTGGCGTACCGGTAAAAACCCGCCACAACGAAGTTGCGCCTTCGCAGTATGAGATTGCGCCAATCTTTGAACACGCCAACATTGCCGCCGACCATCAGCAACTGACGATGAGCGTCCTCCGCAACACTGCGCGCAAATACGGCATGGTGTGTTTGCTCCACGAAAAACCCTTTGCAGGTGTGAACGGCAGCGGCAAGCACTTGAACTGGTCAATGTCCACCGATACGGGAATGAACCTGCTTGAACCCGGCAACACTCCGAATGAGAATATGGTATTTCTCTTTTTCTGTGCGGCTGTTATCAAGGCGGTGCATAAGCATCAGGATTTATTACGTATCAGCGTTGCATCGGCGGCAAACGACCACCGACTTGGCGCGAACGAAGCACCCCCGGCAATCATGTCCATCTTCTTGGGTTCGCAGCTTACCGATGTCTTTACACAAATTCAAAAAGGCACGCACCGCAAGTCGAAGAGCGCGGGTATCATGGAACTTGGTACAACTGTTCTGCCGAATCTCCGGCGCGATGCAGGCGACCGCAACCGCACATCACCATTCGCATTCACAGGCAATAAGTTCGAGTTCCGCGCTGTCGGCTCTTCGCAAAGTGTGTCGTTCCCCGCAGCCACACTCAATACCATTGTCACCGAAGCGATTGACGAACTTGCAACACAGTTGGAAAAGGCGTTGAAGGGGAAGAAGAAACTGCATGATGCAATCTACTCCATCATCAAAGATGTGATGGACACACACGGCAAGGTGATATTCAACGAAGACGGCTACTCCGACGATTGGCAGAAGGAAGCTAAGAAACGCGGACTGCTGAACATGAAAACGACAATGGATTGTATTGACATGCTCGGCTCGAAACACAACAAGGCGCTGTTCAGCAAGTACGCCGTCTTGAACGAGCGCGAGTTGCTTGCCCGTGAGGAAGTTATGTACGACCAGTACTTCAAAACTATCAACATCGAGGCAGAGACAACCGAGCGTGTGGCACAGACAATTCTCCTTCCTGCATCGCTGCAATACGTTGGCGAACTCACCGCTAATGCGGAATCGCTCGATGATATCGGCATGTCATCGAATGCAATCACCACGCTGCTGAAAAAGGTTATCGTCCTTACCGACGAGCTATCAGCCGCACTAGAGCACTTACGCAGTATGAACGAAGAACTTGGCGGTGAACAAGTTCACGAGAAAGCACATCACATGCACGATAATGTTATTCCCGCAATGTACGCCGTTCGCCTTGCGTGCGACCGCTTGGAGCGCATCATCCCCGAAAAGTATTGGCAGTTGCCGAACTATCGAGAGATGCTGTGGATTAAGTAATCCGAAACGAATGAACGTTCAAGAGGGTGCCGTGATAAGCACCCTTTTTTGTTTGTATTCCATACGCACATAATGAGCTTGTCAATTTCTCAGAGGGAGTTTGTCAATCTTGCCGACGGGCTGACATCGTGGTATTCTATTGTGGGAAGTTTTGTCGCAATAGAAAGGCAATCCGCAGCAATAATCGCATTGGCACAGTTATGATTGATAGTTCTTCCGAGCGCGTCTCATCAACTCCGCGGTAGATGAACGCTTCAATTACATCTACAATCAATCATTCACTAACTCTACAGGAGTACCATTATGAAACTTGTCCGTTTCAACCCGTTTGCCGAATTTGATTCAATCACCCGCAGCATGTTCCGCGACTTCGACAAAGCAACCGCACAAATGCAGCGCGACCAATTTGGCGGAGTATTATTGACACCGCGTGCCGACGTTGCAGAAGATGCGACATCGTACCATATCAACATTGAGCTTGCAGGAATTCCGAAGGAAGAAATCAAGGTCAATATCAGCGACGACCGCGTACTGACAATCAGCGGCGAAAAGAAAGCCGAATCGAAATCGGAAGACAAAAACTACTACCGTGTTGAACGCCGGTACGGAAAGTTCAGCCGTTCATTCACCTTGCCGGAAAATGCCAATACCGACGCAATCACCGCAGCCGTTGATCACGGAGTGCTCAACCTTACGATTGCGAAAATGGAACCCGCAAAGCCCGTTGTAAAGGAAATCTCTATAGCGTAACTACGCTGCTGAACGACGAACAATTCTCTTCAACTGACATGCTCCTCCTGTCCGGTACGGATACCACGGACGGGAGGAGTTTTTTTGGGGTATGATGTTCTGTTACGCTGCTCCCGCAGCCGCTTTTAGCTGTGTCATTGTATAGAGCGCGTGCATCGGGATATTCTGTTGAGCAAGTGCCGCAGAGCCGCCGCTTTCGCGATCAATCACACACACGCAGCAAAGGATGTTCACACCGTGGTTGCGTAAGTCCGCTGCACTCAGAACAACCTGCCCGCCGCTTGTAATCACATCTTCCACAATCACGATATTCTTACCTCGCATATCCGT
>JAEUSO010000166.1 GCA_016788605.1 Candidatus Kapaibacterium sp.
GAGAACTAACCGATGAAGACCGTGAACGGCGGCGAATGGACGGTGCTCGACATCATCCGTTGGACAACAAACCACTTTACCACGCACAACATTGACAGCCCCCGCCTTACAGTGGAACTGATGCTGTGTGATGTGCTGAACTGCGAGCGGCTTTCGCTCTACATGAATTACGAGCGACCGCTTACCGACACCGAGCGCGCAGCATTACGAAGCATGGTCGAACGCCGCGTGCGCCACCGCGAACCGCTTCAATACATACTCGGACACACAGAGTTTTACGGTTACCGTTTTCACGTCAATCCATCGGTGCTGATTCCGCGTCCCGAAACGGAATACCTTGTCGAACACGCACTCACGCATATCCGCACCATTCAATCCGTAACCAATCCCACAGTCCTTGATATTGGCACCGGCAGCGGATGTATTGCCATAGCCATTGCCAAAAGTGAGCCGCGATGCACCCTGACCGCCGTTGATATTTCCGCCGCCGCACTCGACGTGGCAATGACCAACGCCGCCCGCAACAGTGTAAGCAGCGTCACCTTCCGCCAACTTGATATATGCACCAACCACACATTCGCCGACCCCTTCGATGTCGTGGTGAGCAACCCGCCGTACATCGGCACAAACGGCATGGGCGAGCTTGAACCCGAACTGCTCAACCACGAGCCGCATTCCGCACTGACCGACACGCAAGACGGGCTCACATTTTACCGGCATTACGCCCGTATCCTTCGCACAATCACGAAGCGGGGCGGCAGGTTCTACTTCGAGTTCGGCTACGGACAGGAACAGGACATCCGCAGCATCTTCCGTGACTACAACCACACCATCATCAACGACTTCGCCGGCATCCCGCGCATCATCACCGGTGAGGTATGATAGATGAATCGGCACCGCACCCTTCGGTAAGCCAACCCCCGCCATCTGCCGGAAAGGATAGTCCGTTTTCATACAACTATTTTTGTGGGGCAAGAATGTTTGTATTTTCCTTGTATAATTCAAATCGCAGTTGAAAAATAGTGGAACATGACATGAGAAGTAAAATCATTATGGAGCAACCTAATATTACATTGATTAGATTGTTGTGTTTATTGTATTGCACCTTCCTTATGTCATGTGGTGATTTGCCTGCACCAGTGAAAGTACCTTTACCGCTATTGGATTCTTATCAATACCCTGTGAAATATATAAACCACCCTTGTCGTAGTGAAGACCATCCCTTTATGTTTCAGCAAAATGAGACATGGGGGGGATGTCAGGATACAATTCGAGTTATGTACTACGATAAACCTTGTGTCTACAGGTTTTCCTATTACAAGGATGATGATAAAATTGTATTGAATATTGACTCTGACCTGTATTGCGATAAGAATGATGCGATTGGGATATTAGAATTATACTGTAAAGTTTTACAGGATGATGGTTGGAGTGTAAATAACATGTGGTATGAATTAGTAAAGTCGAATACAAAATGTGTTATAGCGAAGAAAAACCAGAAAGAAATAAGCGTAATGTTTTCTGATAGTCCGTATGAAATGGAAGGATACAGTTTTTCAATGTCATTTCTTACAGCAACATTATAATTTACACGCTGCCATACTTCGACTCCGCTCAGTATGCAGTGATGAATTGTGATGCAAATAGAGACATTGAACACTTGGAATGTGCGAGTGATGGTATCGCATCACCGATTTCCCACACTCAGCACCGTATCCCTTACCCATGAATCCTTTGGTTCGGGATAGTCGCTCATGTAATGCAAGCCGCGGCTTTCCTTGCGCTTGCGGGCGGACTCGATAATGAGCCATGCAACAGTGGCAAGGTTACGCAATTCCAAGAGTTCTTCGCTGACCGTTGTGCGTTTGTAAAATTGCTCTATCTCGCTGCGTATAAGGTTGATGCGGCGAACTGCGCGGCGCAACCGCAAATCGGAACGCACGATACCCACGTAATCCCACATCACTGTTTGAATTTCTTTGCGGTCGTGTTCAAGCAACACCCACTCTTCGGGATTGCGTGTTCCGCTGTCATCCCACGGGGTGAATCGTCCCGAGTAACGTGCAATCCGTGATTTCGACATACGGGGAAATCGTTGTGAACTGATATGTGCAATAGCGCGGTTGGCGAATACAACACCTTCCAAGAGGGAATTGGATGCAAGACGGTTCGCGCCATGAAGTCCCGTACAACTTACTTCGCCACAGGCATAGAGATTGGTGATAGATGTTGCGCCGTTCAGGTCGGTCTGCACACCGCCGCAACAATAATGCGCCGCAGGAACAACAGGAATCAGGTTGCGTGTGATGTCAATGCCGAATGTGAGGCATGTGGCATGGATATTTGGAAAATGTTCGCGAACTTTTTTTGCAGAAAGGTGGCTGAGGTCGAGAAATACACACGCATCACCGCGACGTTTGAGTTCCGTGTCAATCGAACGCGCCACAACATCGCGCGGCGCAAGTTCCAACCGCGCATCATACTTTTCCATGAACCGCTCGCCGGCACTATTCCGCAGCACTGCGCCAAAGCCGCGTACCGCCTCGCTAATCAAAAACGATTTTGATTGCGGGTGATACAGCGTTGTCGGATGAAACTGTATAAACTCCATGTTTGCTATGGTCGCGCCTGCACGGTAAGCCATGGCAATGCCGTCGCCTGTGGCAATCAGCGGGTTCGTCGTGTGGGCATAGACCTGACCGCATCCGCCCGAAGCCAGCATGGTGACCGATGCAAAAAAACGTTCGACATTCTTTGTCCCGTTATTGAACGCATACACGCCATAGCATGTTGGCTGTGATACCGGATGTGCATCAATAGAATGGTGCTCGGTGATGAGTTCCACCACCATGGAATGTTCCATAAGGACAACGTTCTTTTTCTTCGAGAGTGCGGAAAGCAATGCCCGTTCTATCTCGCGCCCCGTCAGGTCGTGTGCATGGACGATTCTGTGGTGCGAGTGTCCGCCTTCGCGCCCCAAGTCGAGTTTCCTACCGTTGCGTGTGAAGCGTGTGCCGAAGTCAATCAACTCGCGTATCACTTCGGGTGCTTCCTCGACGGTGATTCGCACCGCCTCTTCGTTGCAAAGTCCGGCACCGGCAATGATGGTGTCGTTGATATGTGATTCGAAGCTGTCGTCGGGTGCAAGGACGGCACTGATGCCGCCTTGTGCATAATTGGTATTTGATTCTGCTCGTTCTTTTTTTGTAAGGACGGTTACGCTGCCGTGTTTTGATGCTTGTAATGCAAAGAACAATCCTGCTATTCCGCTGCCGATGACAAGGAAATCCGATGCGTGCGTTGCTGTTTGTGCCATGTGTGGTTCACTGTTGTTGGGTCTGCTGATGCGGCGTACACTAAGTTTGCGCTTGTTGTATGATGCACATATCTCAAAGTTAGAAAAACACCAACAACTGTTATGCTGCCAACTATTGCCATTGTTTTTACCGGAGGCACAATCGCCTCGAAACTCGACGAAGCGTTTGGTGGAATTGTACCGTCGCTCTCGGCTACCGAAATTCTTGAGGCGGTTCCTGATGTCAGTGCCATAGCCCGCATTGAATGTTACGAATATGGCAAGTTTCCCGGACCGCACATTACACCGCAACGGATGTATGAAATTGCTGCGATTGTTCGCTCGTACCTTGAACGTGACGACATTAGTGGTGTTGTGGTGACGCATGGAACAGATACGTTGGAAGAGACCGCGTTCTATTTAGATTGTGCGATTGATTCACCAAAGCCCGTGGTGGTTGTTGGAGCGATGCGTAATTCCAGTGAACCCGATTGGGACGGACCGCGCAACCTCCGCGATGCTATCATTGTTGCAACGCAACAGCAGTTCCGCAACATCGGCACAATGGTATGTCTTGCCGGTGTGGTGAACGCTGCAAGCGAAGTATCGAAAACCGACACGGAGGAAATCAACACTTTCCGTTCGTTTGACTTTGGTCCGCTTGCACGAATATCGAACGGCGAAGTGATGCGTTACCGGACACCGTTGCATCGCGAAACCTACACGGTAACAAACCTGCCGTCGTTAGTTCCGCTTATCAAGTGCTATACCGGCATGGACGGCGAGATAATCCGGCACTATATCGCAAACGGCGCACGCGGTTTTGTGATAGAAGCAATGGGTGTCGGGAATGTTCCGCCTGCGCTCTTTTATGGAATCAAAGATGCTGTTGCAGCCGATATTCCTGTTGTTCTTGTTTCACGCTGTCCGGTTGGAAGAATCGAACACATCTATGCCTACGAAGGTGCGGGCAAACAACTCCACGATTCGGGTGTCATCTTCGCCGACTTTCTGAACGGGCAGAAAGCGCGGATTAAACTGATATGTGCCTTGGGCGCGGGATATTCAACACAACAAATCCGTTCAAGTTTCGAATGGGCGTAAGAGCAGTGTCGTTCCGTGTGGATAGGTGCACCAGACATCGTCCCATTACCCTTTGAATACGTTCATGAGTTGTCCGTTCCAGTCAGGGAATAACGATGCAGTGTTCTTGATGCCGCAATGATACTTGGCTACTCCCGCAAAGAGTGAGCGGAAGTCGGTTGTGACAGGCAGGTCGCGTCCGTCTGCTAAATTTTCCGGTGCAAGAACCGGCACAGTTCCGTACACTGAACCACCCTTCACATTTCCACCAAGAACAAACATGCACGATGCCGTGCCGTGGTCGGTGCCACCGCTTCCATTCTCGCGCACTGTTCTGCCAAACTCTGTCATCGTCATTACGCACACGTCGTCATGGTAACCGTCAAGGTCACGCCAAAACGCGGCGACAGATTCGGAAAGATCACGTGCCGAGCGTGCAAACTGACCGTTCACTGTTCCTTGCTGAACGTGCGTATCCCAGCCGTTGCTTTCCACAAAAGCAATCTCAACACCAACATTCATTTTGATTAACTGTGCCGTCTGTTTCAAATGATTGCCAAGTGGTGATGCAGGGTAACGTGCATCCGCTTTTGGGGTATAGTTTTTCAGTGCATCAGGCGAGAGCAGCTTCATTGTAGAGAAACTTTCTTTGCCCGCACCTCGCAGCAATTCTTGATTTGTCTGTGCGTAAAGCTGCTCAAACGATTCCGCACTTGATGTGTTTGCAGCAGCACTAGCGTTTGTGCGAATACTAAGATTGTTGATGTCGTCAATGGCGATTGCCTCGTGGTCGCCGTAGAGCGAGAGCGGCAAAGCGGGTGTGAGTGATACAAGTTGCAACGGTGATGTTGAAGAAGGTAGTGCCGATGCGGCGCGGTTCAACCATCCGCTTGACGATTTGCGTCCGGGAGTTCCGTTTTCCATATAATCCTGTGCATCGAAATGCGAGCGTGTTCCGGCTGATGAACCGATTCCGTGAATAATTCCAAGCGTAGCATCAGTGTAGAATTGCTTGAATGGAGCAAACGCCGGATGCAATCCGAAACGACTGTTCAAATCAAGCAGACCTTTCTCGCCAACACTCATCCGAAGGCGGTTGCGGCTTGCAAGAAAATGTTCATCGGTAAAGGGACTGACAGCCATAAGTCCATCCATTGCGCCCCGCTGAAAGATGCACACTAACACACGCTTCCGCTGCGTTGAGGCAGAGGATAATGATTGCGCGAATGTTGGTGTGAATGACGGGAGGAATCCGCTGCCAAAGGCAACGATACTCAATCCTGCTGACGAAAGAAATGCACGTCGTTTCATAGTATGTGGTCGTTAACGTCGTTGAAATTCAGGTGAACCGAGGATGATGCCGATGACTGACGCAAGAATGTCGGGCTGTTGCTTATTTACTGCACTGTCGTCGGAATCCATGAACATATCAAGCTCATTTTCCATCTCTTCATCGGTTGTCATGTGCGATTCTTGTGAGGTCGGCTTCTTCGATTGTTTTTGTAGTGCTGATGTGTAATTCGGCGACATAACAGCCGATTGCAAAAGCTGCACCGTCCGTTCATTGTCTCGTCCGGGAAGCAGTATTGCTATGAATACACGAAGTGCGTCTGTTGCAGATTCCGGCTCGTGATTATTTGTTAGCTGAAGTGGGGAAATCCGAATACCTTTGATAGTGTTATTTGCAAGTGCAATTCCAAAGTTCATGCGGTTGATAAGCGAACCGGAATTAACCCATGCAACCGCCTTATCGGGATAGCCGGTCGGGGCTTGTGCCGCATAAAGTTTCTCACCTAATCGCGTTATCCAATCGTAAAGCTGTTTCGATGGTGTGACATCTGCCTCCGTAGCCCGCAATGAACTGATAACAAGCTCGAACGGTTTTTTGATTTTTGACCGCCGTGCATCTGCCGACCAAAACTCAGGTGAGTACGCTATTGTGCGAATCATTGATGCAATAGACCCTCTCGAGCTGATGAATGTGGCAGCCACTTTGTCAATTATAGTTTGTGGCGGTGTATCGCTTATGAATTTGCGACAGAGTTTTGTAGCAATATGCTGTGCAGTGGAAGGGTGGTTACAGAGCATGCGAAGCAGTTCCTCGCCTTCCTCAAGTCCTCGGTTCGCTGCAAATGTTTTTCCAAGTACTGTTTTCTCCGTTGCATCATGTGCGTCAGCTCGAAAGAGGAAGTCACCTTGCCTGAGAGTACCGGCTTTTTCGGTCTTTTCAATCAACGTAAGAATCTTCTCGTATCGTGGAGCATTGCTATATCCAATGGGAAACATCGTCCAACCAGTAAGCACACGAGCGGCTTCAGTTACATCCTTTTGTGTATAACCGCCATTCACACCAAGTGTGTGGAGTTCCAAGAGTTCGCGTGCGTAATTCTCGTTGATACCTTTCTTAGGAACGAACTCGGCTGGCAGGTTCTTGAAGTTTGCTTGCTTGAGTTCCTCCGCTTTTTCCAAACCGGCATCTATTTTTTTACGGATAATCCAACCCTTGATTCCGCCGATGTTCCGAAG
This sequence comes from Candidatus Kapaibacterium sp., assembly GCA_016788605.1. Classification (GTDB taxonomy): domain Bacteria; phylum Bacteroidota; class Ignavibacteria; order Kapaibacteriales; family NICIL-2; genus JAEUSO01. Next base: position 6,905 of record JAEUSO010000166.1, read on the forward strand.
TGAATCTATGTAGATGGAAAGCAGAGTCGGTGTGCCGTCGGGTGCGGTGGATTGTGCGTTGTCAAGGTATTGCAACATTGCAGGATGTTTGGCTGTCGCCATGACTAACGATTCGAAACTACCAAGTACATTCGGGCGGATAGCATCACGTTCATAGCTCGGAACGTAGGTCGCCGCCTGACCCTTCGTGCCACTCACACTGAAATGATTAAACCAGAAGTCGGCAAGAAGTTCTGAGAGTTGATTGGGGCTGTACGTAGCACGGAGAATTTTTGCGGCAATGAACTCACCGTAGAGTTGTTTGATTGGCTTATAGCCGTTTTTATATGCATACGCAAGGGCGGTTTTCCGAAATTCCTTATTGTTTGTGTCTTGTATCTCACCGATTGACTTCAACTTGCCGTCACGAAGTAACTCCAAAATCACTTTACCCGGCGTGGGATACGTGGATGCTATTTGGTCGGATGACATCGTTAGTGTGGAATACGCCGAAAGTTTTTTGTTGAGAATTTCCGACTCTTGTTTTGCCGCCAACTGTTCTTCTAACCATGATTCCAATCCTACCGATACTATTCGATTGATTTCCTGTCGGGATGCTCCGAACGTGCATCTGTCTAACAAATGAGCGGCGGCTTGTTCTTGTGTAAGACCCGCTGCACGCCACGGAATTTCTAACACAATCGTTAAAGTATCACTATGTATTGGTAGTGTTACAAT